>JBDLIZ010000694.1:0-3268 GCA_039714615.1 Pseudomonadota bacterium
GGTTTTTAACCATAAACACCACTGAGGAACTACCGACTAATCATCCTCTTAATGTGGAAATCAGACTGAACCAGTGCCCATTTATAGGTGGGGGTAACAAAGTCGTACCGTGAGTTCATTAACGAATTACAGAGTTTCGAGATGCTCGCCGGTGGTTTTTTGATCTCGATACCGCCGGGCTGGGCTTTCGCATCGAGGCGGCCCGTAGGGTCGCCACTTGATTCAAAACGTTCATCGGGCCATGGCGTTTCAAATCCTGATAGGGATCAATAGGTGCGGCGATCTGCGCCGACTGGATGAACAACGCTTCATGTGCTATGTAATTTAAATAACGCCATTTTATTATTATCGACCCATCGACAAAAATGTCTCGATTGGGCTAGGTGTAAGGCGAGCGGAGGGATTCCGTTATTGTGGGTGAGTTCATCATTTTACTGATTTTACTGGTACTTTCCGGCTTTTTCTCTGGATCAGAGACGGCACTCACGGTACTGAGCAGGGTACGTGCAGAGGCCTTTCTAAAAGAAGGACGCAGGGGGAGCAAGGCGCTTTACAACCTTAAGTCCAATACCAATCGCATGCTCATATCCATCCTCATAGGAAACAACCTAGTCAATATCGGAGCCTCGGCCATGGCCACGGTTTTCGCTACCGAGGCGTTTGGTCACCTGGGGCCGGGACTCGCGGTAGGTACGCTAACGCTTCTGGTCTTGATCTTCGGAGAAATAACCCCCAAGACCTTTGCGGCCCGTTATGCCGGGCGTATCTCGTTACTGGTGGCGCCTACATTGTTGTTGTTCACTCGCCTGGTATTCCCGCTGGTGTGGATACTCGAGCGGCTCACCGTATACCTTCAGGGATTGAGCAAGGTGTCTGAAGATCCCACCGTGACCGAGTCTGACCTTATCAGTATGGCGGAGCATGGTGCGCAGGAGGGCACTATTGAACGATACGATCAGGAGATGATCCAGCGTATCTTTGCCTTCAATGATCTTCGGGCCCGTGATGTCATGATCCCCAGGCACAAGGTGTTCACCCTGGACGGTGACAGCACGATTGGCCAGGCCCTGCCGAAGATCGCAGCTCATCCTTATACCAGAATTCCCCTGAGTTCGGGCGGTACGGAAAAGATAACCCGGGTGGTGACGCTGCGGGAGGTCCTCAAGGAAGTGGTGAAGGGCCGAATGAAAAAACCCCTAAAAAAGGTGAGTCATGAATTTCCCCTGTTCGCGCCTGAAAATCAACCTATCGAACAACTGTTCTCCACCTTACGAGACGATGAGCGGCGTTTGGTCGTCGTGGTGGATGAATTCGGCTCGCCTCAGGGCGTGTTCACGCTGGAAGATATGCTGGAGGAACTCGTTGGGGAAATCCATGACGAAATCGATAAACAACACCAGGTGTATGAGGTGAAGAAGGGCGAACTCCTGGTGGAGGGGACCGAGGAGCTTAGGGTTGTAGAGGAGCACTTAGGCGTGCACCTTAAAGGCAAACCCACGGATACGGTAAGCCTTTGGTTATTGGAGCAAGCCGAGCACATCCCACGTTCTGGAGAACATTTCGAAATAAATGGCGTGGTAGTAATTGTTGAGAAGGCTTCACGAAGAAAAATTCGTCGAGTGCGATTCAGATACCATGCCATGCCGGGATCCGGTAAGGGGGAAACCTCGGTCCCGGGTAAGGCGAGCAACCTTGATCATACCACGGCTTAGCATGCTTGGAATACACTGTCCAAAAACGTCGATAGCGTGCAACATACAATATGTTATAGGCATAAAAAAATATAAAATAGTATCTATTCCTTCCTGGATGATTGCAGAGATAAATCCGGGTCTTTTTTTCCCGCTGTAGAAAATAAATCCGTGCCTGACCGGTCTATCAAGACATGGGAAATAAAGAACGACAATTCCAGGCCCTGGTGCACGCCTTTTCGGCGAGGCTCTACAGGTACGCCTATTGGCTTTGCGGAGAGCGTGCCCTGGCCGAGGATCTCGTTCAAGAGACCTTCACCCGGGCCTGGAAGTCCTTGGGTTCCCTCAAAGACGAGTCTGCCGCCAAGAGTTGGCTAATGACCATCTTGCATCGCGAAAATGCGCGACGTTTCGAAAGAAAACAGCCAGTGACCGTGGATATAGAATATGCAAATCTGGCAGCTGGTCAGGGGTGTGGCCCCGAGCACGATATGGAGCGCGGACTTCTGCACCGTGCAATCCTGAGTCTGAAACCGGAATATCGAGAGCCGCTGATTATGCAGGTCATTGGCGGATTTAGCTATGAAGAGATTGGAAAGGCGCTAGGTTTGGACAAAGGGGCACTGGTAATGCGCCTGTATCGGGCCAAACGAAAATTGAGTGCAATTTTGACCGATACCCATGATCTTGGTGCGGTGAGCAAACATGATGGATGATCTTGAATTTAGACGCCGCTGTATCGCCGATCCTTTCGAGCAGGATGAAGCATTTCTGCTCAAGGCGCAGGAAACGCCCGACCATGTGCGAATGGTTGAGCGTCAGGGCTGTCTTGACCGGCAAATCAGAGAGGTTATGCAGAATGTGGAGATCCCTGAAGGGCTGCGGGCGCGTATTGAGCTGCGCCACTCTCTCCAGCAAAACCGGTTTGGTTGGCGTTTGTGGAGGCATTCTTTCGCCTTGGCTGCCAGCGTAGTTCTCATGGTGAGTGTCTTGTTTTTAGTGCTGACGCCTCGCACTACGCTGCAAGAGGTCGTTCTAACTCATGTTTATGATGAGCTACACCATCTTAATGAGCGAAACCAGGTCTCAGAGACTCAGTTGGGTAATCTCCTGAACACCGTGGGCGGGTTCCTTAAAGGGGATTTGGGTCGGGTCAATTATGCGGGAACCTGTCAGATCCGTAATCGCAAAGGTGTGCATCTGGTGCTCCAGAGTAATGCTGGACCGGTCACCCTGCTGCTCATGCCTGGTGAACATGTTGCTCAAAGAGCCGTTATCGAAGACACTCGTTTCAAGGGTCATATCCTGCCCATCCCCCATGGTAGTATGGCCATCCTAGGCGATACAAAAGAGTCTTTACCGGGCATTGAGCGCAAGGTTCTTGGCTCAGTGGCGTGGAGGGTAGAGTTCTAGTGCTCTATCAATGTAATAATTGCGAGTTCAGTTAGCTTGTCAACGTTCACGGCAAGGCGCGCCTGGCAGATAATGGCCATTCCCTTATCAAGAGGCGCAACGCAGTCCGTGGGCGTTGACAAGCTAACCCGAAGGGCGTCCCTGTGGTGTCCCGCCGCGGCGTT
>JBDLIZ010000695.1:0-3248 GCA_039714615.1 Pseudomonadota bacterium
TAGAATCGCTTTTGGCGACGCTCGACACCAATCACGACGTTTGATGGGGTCTTATAGTGCCTTTTCGTCCAATTGGGGTTCAAAGACCGTGTAGGGGCATTAGATGCCGTCAGAGACCTGAGCACAGCGCTGAGAAGCGGACGCTATCACTACTTGGTAGAGGCGGACATCCGAGGGTTTTTCGATAACATCGATCATGAAAAACTGATTGAGTTATTGGCGCTGAGGATAGACGACAAACCCTTTCTAAGGTTAATACGCAAATGGTTGAAGGCCGGCATCCTGGAGCCGGATGGTGCGGTGAATCACCCTGAGAGGGGCTCACCTCAAGGTGGATTATGTAAAGCTTTACATAATCCACCTTATGCATAGTAAGTCGTTATGCAAAGTAACGGGCTATGAAGCGCATTCTTACTGGACCAGAGCAAAATTTACTTTGCATAATATCAAAGTGAAGTTCAATTAAAATATGCTAATTTTGGCTGCATAAAAGGTGAAAAATACAATAAAGTAAACATCCACGTTCTTAGAACGTGGATGTTTACTTTTCATCTAGGGTTTACTGGTAGTATTTAAACAGCATTGTGGCCTAAATAACGGCGGCGTATTGAGCGCCGCCGTTATTTTTTATGGGTCATGAAGCGCTTTTGAAGCTCATCTCATAACCTTTTTGCTGGCGCTTGGTCAGCCTTTTATCAGCGGCTTGCGATAACTTCCCCACGCTGGGATCCAACTGCATCGAAGCGGTCGAGGGTCATCACCTTGGTCCATGCCGCAACAAAGTCATTTACAAACGTCTCTTTACCGTCGTTAGAGGCGTAGACCTCGGCGATAGCGCGTAGCTCGGAGTGGGAGCCAAAGATCAAGTCGACAGGGGTCGCTGTCCATTTGAGCTCGCCCGTGTTGCGATCAAGACCCTCGTAAGCACCAGGGAACTCTGATGATTTCTTCCACTGCGTTGACATGTCGAGCAGATTAACGAAGAAATCATTGTTCAAGGTTCCCGGTTTATCGGTAAACACGCCATGTTTAGCCTGACCGGTATTGGCATTCAGGGCACGCAGACCACCGACCAGTACCGTTATTTCCGGCGCGGTCAGGGTTAACAGGTCAGCCTTTTCCACCAGCATCTTTGTCGGTGAGGCGTAGCTGGCTTCACTGTAGTAGTTGCGGAAAGCGTCTGCGGTTGGTTCCAGCACAGCGAATGAATTCACGTCAGTCATCTTCTGCGATGCGTCGGTGCGTCCCGGTGTGAACGGAACCTCAACACTGTATCCGGCCTGCTTGGCTGCCTGTTCAACAGCGGCAGATCCACCCAATACAATCACATCGGCCAGTGAGACCTTCTTTCCACCTGACAATGATTTGTTAAAGTCCCTCTGAACCTTTTCGAGCGTCTTCAGCACCTTTGCCAGCTCTTTAGGATCGTTAACTTTCCAATCTTTCTGAGGTGCAAGGCGAATCCGAGCGCCATTGGCGCCACCGCGCATGTCGGAACCGCGGTAAGTAGAGGCCGAAGCCCAGGCCGTTCTGATCAGTTGCGGAACAGTTAGACTCGATTTAAGAATCTTGGATTTCAGTTTCGCGGCGTCCTTGGCGTCAATTAACTTATGGTCGACGGCTGGGATCGGATCTTGCCAAAGAAATTCTTCCTCGGGGATCTCAGTACCCACATAGTGCGCACGAGGACCCAAGTCGCGATGCGTCAGTTTGAACCAAGCCTTGGCAAAAGCGAGATCAAATTCCTTTGGATTTTTCAGAAAACGCTCGGCGATCTTGCGGAAGCCGGGGTCTTCCTTCAGCGAGAGATCTGTCGTCAGCATGACAGGCGGATTGCGTTTACCCTTGACATGGGCGTCCGCTACCGCTGTATGCGCCGATTTATCGGTCGGCACCCACACGGTTCCACCGCCGGGACTCTTCTGCTTTTCCCACTCGAACCTGAGCAGGTTATCAAGGTACAGGATGGACCATGCGGTAGGTGTCTGGGTCCAGGCACCTTCCAGACCGCTGGTCATGGTGTCTTCCGCATTGCCTTTGCCGCACTTGTTTTTCCAGCCAAGGCCTTGCTCTTCGATCGCGGCGGCGGCAGGTTCGGGACCCACGCAGTCCGCTTTCCTAGCGCCATGAACCTTGCCCAGGGTATGGCCACCCGCAATCAGCGCAACGATCTCTTCATCGTTCATCGCCATGCGGCCGAACGATTCACGTATGTCCGCGGCAGCGGAGACCGGGTCGAGATTACCGCTGGGTCCTTCCGGGTTCACATAGATCAGACCCATCTGCAAGGCGGCCAGCGGCTTTTCGAGCTCGCCTTTCTTGCTGTAGCGTTTATCGTTTGCCAGCATCTCGGTCTCGGGGCCCCAATAAACCAGATCAGCCTCCCAGTCGTCCACTCGCCCGCCAGAGAAGCCCAGGGTTTCAAAACCCATCGATTCCAGCGCGACATTACCGGCCAGGATCATCAGGTCAGCCCAGGAGACATTACGTCCGTATTCTTGCTTGACCGGCCACAGCAGGCGGCGCGCCTTGTCCAGGTTGGCGTTATCCGGCCAGCTGTTGAGCGGATCGAAGCGTTGTTGACCGCCATCGGCGCCGCCGCGCCCGTCATGCACACGGTAGGTGCCTGCACTGTGCCAGGCCATCCTGATCATCAGGCCACCATAGTGACCCCAATCCGCTGGCCACCAGTCCTGTGATGTTGTTAATGTCTTCTCGATGTCTGCTTTCAGGGCCTTGAGGTCGACACTTTTAAAGGCCTCAGCGTAGTTGAAATCATCACCATAGGGATTGGACTCAGGCGAGTGCGCGCGCAGGGGCTGAAGACTCAGCTGATCCGGCCACCAGAATTGATTCGACCTGGCCATATCGCTCGCGGCAAACGAGCTTGCTGGCGCAAGTGCTGTTATGGTTACCGCCATGGCGGTAAAGAAAGGTAGTGCTTGTTTAAGCATTGAAGTTACTCTCCTGGGATCAGAAACATAGCGTTTCGGCGATTTATCAAACCTCATAAACGCTATGAAATTGATCGAAAACATGTTTTAGCGAGCGGGCTCCTGCCAATCATCTAGCCTCATCCCAACAACGTCGCCGACATTGCCGAACAAACCTGGTTGAGGGGTTGAAGACCATAGGTACGAAACGTTGCTCTCAGAGCTTGTGAATAAATCGGTCTCAGGTGGGCTTGCTGCAAAATAACGGTTCAGTTCAAAGGGATGATGTAAGCACCAATAAAGGACTTTGGTTAT
>JBDLIZ010000696.1:0-3245 GCA_039714615.1 Pseudomonadota bacterium
ACAGCGCGCCTGCTCGGTAAGCTTGATCCAAGTGCATACGATGGCGTCAATGAAGAAATTGACAATGTTATGAGTCGCGCTGAACACGTGCGCCTGGTGTTGGATTTGCGCGAGTTTGATGGCTGGTCTGGCCTTCCTGCACTGGGTGATCACCTTTCCCTGGTTCGCGAGCATTACCGTGTGCCCGAGCGCATCGCAATTGTGGGCGATAAAGCTTGGCAGAAAATGGCTGGAAAAATCATGGCCAAGTTCGTGAACGCCCAGACCAAGTTCTTCGATTCCGGTGATTACGATGGCGCTGTTGCCTGGGTTGCCGCCTGAATTGGCCCCTTTCATGCGGCGATGAAAGCCATCGATTTCGGAGGTGGTGCTCTGCCGTGACGGTCACCCTGTGACCTCGGATGAGTCGGCCCGATTGGGCATTTGCACGGGTTCCATTCGGTCTCTCGGTCGTTTAGTCGTTTCTTATGCTCAGGGCATTTGGCATCAATGGCCTGGGAATCATCACAAGCGGGCATTCGCTAATTCTTTAGTTTCTCTCAATGCGCTTGATCGCTTCTTGCAATACATGGAGTGCTTCGTCCTTTCCCTCTTTGGCCATGCCGTCGCAATCGGCTTCAAGTTTCAGACTCGGAAGATCAGCCTGTAAAACATCGTCAATTTCGGATAGGCTCTCAATTAAATCGATCACCTTGTAAGTCTCAACCGGATAAGCCATGCCGCGAACATCCACATTACCCATCGCTGTGCACTTTATTTCATCCTTGACAAGAACATAGGTATCCGACGTAATCAGAATGCCCCCAACAACCGCTTCGTGTTCGAGGCGTGATGCCAGATTCACAGCCCCTCCAATGATTGTGTAATCCATTCTGGTTTCACTGCCAAAATTGCCTACGGTACAATAACCAGTATGTATTCCAATACGGCAGGTGATCGGTGAATGCAGTCCTAACTCAAGCCATTGATCACGCATATTATGTAGACGTTTTTGCATCGCAATCGCAGTTTTCACACAGGCAAGTGCATCATCTTTAACACCCCGGGTTTCCGGGTCGCCAAAAAACAACATAATGGCATCACCAATATACTTATCAACGGTACCTCCGTGTTGTAATGCGATATCTGACATCTCCGTTAGATACTGATTCAAGACACAAGTTAAATCCTCAGCCTCCATCTGGTCAGAAGCACTAGTGAAGCCAACAATATCGATAAACAATACGGACAACTTCTTACGTTGGCTGGTAAGCCTGACCTCTTGCCGACCGGAAAAGATGGATGAATAAACCTGTGGTGAAAGGTATTTAGACAACTTGGTAGAAAGTGATTCCAATTCCCTGTTTTTTTCTTCCGTCTCTAGCTCGTGCTGTTTAACATCCTCATAGGCCTCACTCAGTTGCAGCGTCCGTTCTTCTACTCGCTGTTCCAGCGTATCTTTCGCCTGCATCAACAGCCTCTTGTCCCGCCGTGTTATGTGGATGACATATACCGCTATCGCAAAGCTCAGGAGAATCACGGACACTGCCAAAAACATCACAAATTGGTTGGTTTCGGCAGCTGTCTTACTGGCATTCTCCAGTGCTCGTTTGGCTAGTTTATGCTCATAGTCAAGAATGCCTCTCAGGCTTTCTAACACCTTGTCCTGCCCGGGTATTGCTTTTTGAAACAACAGATCACGAGCAGCATCCATTTCCTCCTGCATGATCAGTTCAACGACCTCGTTCTGGGATGGTGCAGTTACACGCGTCGCATCTCCCTGTTTTTTAAAAAGTACAGCCTCGTACTCATCGAGTATTTTTTCTTTCATTTCCATGCGCGCCACGCTGAACCGGGTGGCCATCACATTGAACTCCAAATACCGTTCATCTCTTTCAAAGGGGTCATTAAGTGCGAGCATTTCCAGTAGCAGAACGGACCTTTCTCTGGCCGCTATGTACATATTTCTAACCAGATTAATCTTGACGTTATTCTGCGTGACGACCTCCTCCATCAACGCATGATTCTCCTTCATCCGGATCACGCCAATAGACGTTACGACAATCATCTGAAAAATAATCAGCGCAAACCCTAAGGGTAGTAGATAACTCTGTTTAATGTACTTATTGAGCACTTAATCCGGAGCCTCAATATTTGAGCTTATAGATATATATAGACTTCGGTATAAGAGTATTCAAGGCGGGATTATTGAAACACCTCCCTCACTGGCGGTAGAAAGCATAAAACCGGCCCCAGATTAATGTCTCTAATTGGTGTGACCGATTACCAGCATGAACCTGCCGTTCGCATGAATAATGCAAATGACTTGTTCTGGCCGGTTGTACCCGTTTGTAGCCACCAGAACAAGCGGGTTTTTGAGCAATGCGGATGTCCGGGATATGGCAGGCAGAAGACCTTCATCGCCCCTGAGAACCGAGCGCGAAGGTTTCAGTGCTAAGCGCCAAGTACTAAGGTCGAAGACCGGAGTGCGTGGACCTCAATTCCTGGTGCCGGTGGTAAGCGGCCAGCGGCAAGTGCTCAGTACGAAGGGGAGGGGTGCGCTTATCGGTGTTTACGGCGTGAGCTTCTAAACGGAAAGAATCGACCCTTGTCCGGATATCCAGCCTCTCCGATTTGTACCATTAGAAATCATATTTGAATGACAAAACTTCAGGCGTCTGCAGCCAGCCCGTATCGCTAGGATAAGAAGCGACGTCCAGGCTGGTTGCATGAGCCATGCCTCTATTTCGGCTCCACTTGAATATCCACGTTCGCGCCCTGAGTGATGGTATTGAAGACGGGTGAGTACGCAGTCAGTCTTTTGAGCCGTTCCATGTTGTCCACATCGGCCTTGACCCTGAACTTAATGCGTATGTCGGTAAAGCCCTTCGGCACGTCGTTGGAGAGTCCAAGGAAGCCGCGCAGGTCGATGTCGCCTTCAAGCTCTGATTCCAATTCCTCAATATGGATGCCCCGTACCGCGGCATGCGCCACCATGCTCGTGGTTACGCAGGCAGCCAGTGCATTGAGCAGATGCTCCACAGGATTGGCGCCGTCGTCGTTACCTGCCAGTATCGGCGGTTCATCGGCGTGCAGTTCGAACTGTTGTTTATGGGCGATTTCCTGTTTGGCACCGTAAAAGCCGGTGATAGTGGTGCGGTTGTGGTTGCCGCCCAGCCATTGGTTGCGTGCGCGGAATTTGCATTGGCCCAGCTCAGGTTCCTGCTCGATTGCATTCACGGTTCCTTGCAGCGTCTCCATATGGA
>JBDLIZ010000697.1:0-3243 GCA_039714615.1 Pseudomonadota bacterium
TCATTGGCATTGAGTATACAAACCGTAAGTTTTGCCTGGTGAACATCTATTGCCGCAACACATCGATAGATAGCCGTGAATTCCATCATGATCTCCAAAAGTATAAACTTAATTGTCTGGGAGGTGGTGTATACAAAACTGAAGCCACCAAAAAACAATAACTGCCTTTGGCCTTATTACCGTGCGATCTTTAACGAATCATTCCGGGGTACGAGTCAGTTTTGTGGGTCAATTAAGTTTTAGGATCTTGGTCTCTAAAGTGTAGTTCGACCTCGGTTCACCACCTCCCCTACAGTATCTTTCATTTTCCGGAGTGATGATAGCTTCTTCATGATCGTTAAGTTGACAATGCCGTGAAGACAGTTCAAGATGAGCCGCGACTACAATTTCGCGCCTTATTCAAAACCCTTGACGTATATAGTGAACTGGCCGATAACCGGAACGATGCAATAAGAGCAGCCTATAATTCTGGGGAGTATACGATGAAAGCGATTGGTGAATATTTTGGGCTACACGATACCTCTGTGAGCCGCATCGTTAATAAAAATTGATGTTGCGTTTTCTTTCCCTCTATCTTTCTATTCCTTTGATCGTTGCTTGCAACTCGCTACGGCATCTAGTGCTATGGGCATTCTTGATTAGTTGTGTGGCGTCAGTCGCGGCCGCCGAACTGGAATTAAACGAGGAGGAACGCACCTGGCTGGAAAGCCACCCTGAGATCAAATTAGGGATTGACCCTGAATGGGCGCCCTTTGAATATCGTGATTCCGAGGGGCTTTACAGCGGCATGGCTTCCGGTTACGTACAGTTACTCTCCAGACGGCTTGGAGTGGAGCTGCGAACCGAGGAAGGGTTGAGCTGGACAGAGGTGATAGAACTAGCCAGGCAGGGGCGCCTGGATGTGCTGCCGGCCGTGATGAAGAGTGCCCAGCGCGAGCAGTACCTAAGTTTTACATCCCCTTACCTGAACTTCCCGATGGTGATTATTACCCGTGCCGATGGAGTCTTCGTGGCTGGCCTGGATGATCTTGTCGGTAAGCGAGTGGCTGTTGTGCGTAGCTATGTCACTCAGGATATTTTAGAGGCGAATCACTCCGAGCTGGATCTGGTGTTGGTTGAAAATAACGACGCGGGGTTGCAGGCGGTGGCTCTGGGCGAGGTGAGTGCCTATGTTGGAAACCTGGCCGCGATCAGTCACGCCATTGCCCACCTCGGTCTGACTAATTTGAAGGTGGCTGCACCCACCCCATATTCCTATCCTTTGAGTATGGGCGTTCGCAAAGACTGGCCTGAGTTAGTCTCGATTCTGGACAAGGCACTGGCATCTATCGGGCCTGAGCAGGCGCGGGCGATTCGTGATCGTTGGATGAGTGTTCAGTTGGAGCAGAGCATCGATCCGGTTGCATTAGCAAAAAAACTGGCGCCATTGATTCTAACCATCGCTGCCGTGTTTATGGTGATCATAGTTTGGAACCGGCGTCTGCGGCACGAAGTGAAAGAACGGAAACGCGTTGAGGATGCCTTACGAATAAACGAAGAGCGCCTCGACCTAGCAATGTCGGTAACCAATGATGGTTTGTTCGACTGGGATATTATAACAAACAATGTTTACTTCAGTCCGCGTTATTACACAATGGCCGGTTATGAAGCAGGCGAATTTCCGGGCATATTTGAAGAATGGGCAAAGCGAGTATTTCCTGAAGACTTTGTCGATACGGAGGACGCAGTTAAGGCGTATCTTGCAGGTGAAATTCCAGAATATGACCAGGAGTTTCGCTTCAAGCGTAAAGATGATGAGTGGATGTGGATTCGCGCCAGAGTAAAGGTTGTTGAACGAGATGAGGGCGGTTCACCGCTACGGATAATAGGTACGCACACCGATATCACAACACGTAAGCAGGCAGAAGAATCCTTGATTGCGAGCGAAGCTCGATTCCGCAGTTTTTTTCAGAATAACTCATCGGTAATGCTGCTCACGGAGCCCTCCAGTGGCAAGATAATTGATGCCAATGAGGCTGCATCAGACTATTACGACCTCCCTAAAGAGAAGCTACTTAGTATGTCCATTAGCAGTATCAACACCCTGCCTTCTGAGGCTATTGCCAGAGAGAGACGGCGCGCAAGGCGGGAAGGGCGCAGTCACCTGATATTCAAGCACCGTATTGAAAGTGGTGAAGAGCGTGATGTGGAAGTCCATTCGACGCCGATTTACAGTGATGGTCGTCCGCTACTATTTTGTATAGTCCACGATATTACCGAAAGAAAACGGGCGGAAGAGAAACTTGTGCTTGCCGTCGATGTTTTCCGTCATGCGCGTGAAGGTATTATGATTACGGATGCCGATAACAACATCATCGATGTTAATGATGCCTTCCTGCACATTACCGGCTATAACCGCAAAGAAGTTCTGGGGCAAAATCCGCGTATCCTTAGCTCGGGTCTTTATGGGACGGAGTTCTATGCTGGGATGTGGAGAGAAATAGGAGAGCAAGGCCATTGGCATGGTGAGATTTGGAATCGGCGCAAGAATGGCGATCTCTATCTTGAGATGCTTACCATCAGTAGCATCGTTGATGAACAGGGTAAGGCGCGGCACTTTGTCGCCCTGTTTACTGATATCACCGAACAGAAAGCGCAACAAAAACAGCTTGAACATATGGCGCATTACGATGCGTTGACCAACCTTGCTAATCGTGTATTGTTGGCAGATCATCTGCATCAGAGCATCGCTCAGACCCATCGACATAAGCGACAGCTGGCAGTGGCCTATATAGATCTGGATGGTTTCAAGGCTATCAACGATAGTCATGGTCATGAGGTCGGTGATCAGTTGCTGATTACGCTGGCCTCGCGAATGAAACAGGCGCTACGGGATGGTGACACTATAGCCCGTCTTGGAGGTGATGAATTCGTCGCGGTACTGAATGAACTTCCCGATACAAAAGCGAGCGTTCCGCTGCTTAACCGTCTGCTTGAGGTTGCGGCTAACCCTGTTAATGTGGGTGATCTCGTGCTGCAAGTTTCCTCCAGTATTGGTGTGACTTTCTATCCACAGACCGAGGATGTGGATGCTGACCAGCTATTGCGACAGGCCGATCAGGCGATGTATCAGGCAAAACTGGCGGGTAAGAGTCGCTATCATGTATTTGATGCTGAAGAGGATCGAAATGTCAGAGGGCATCATGAAAGTCTAGAGCATATCCGCCACGCTCTGGATGAACGCCAGTTTGTACTCTATTACCA
>JBDLIZ010000698.1:0-3229 GCA_039714615.1 Pseudomonadota bacterium
AATCAGTATTTCAAAATTTCGACAACGAGATAGGCGGTCTAATCGGAATCATGCTTGATATCACTGAGCGCAGAAAGGCAGCGGAACTCATTGAGCATCAGGCCACCTTTGACGCCCTGACCAACCTGCCCAACCGGCGATTGTTGCTGGACCGGGTGGTCCAAGCATTGGCCCGTTGCCGACGCCACGAACACAAGGGTGCCTTGCTGTTTTTAGATCTCGACCAATTCAAACACATCAACGATTCTCTAGGTCATCCGGTGGGAGATGCATTACTGCGGGAGGTATCCAAGCGCCTGAAAAAGGGTCTGCGGGAGGAAGATACGCCAGCGCGTCTGGGAGGGGATGAATTTGTAGTGCTGTTTTCCGAGCTGAGTGACAACCCTAAGCAGGCGGCCCAACAGGCACAGGCAGGGGCGGAAAAGATTCAGACCAAGCTCGCTGCCCCCTACACCATTCATAATCACGAACTACACATCACCGTCAGCATCGGCATCGCGATGTTCCCCATGGAAGACGAAAGCGCTGACGACATCGTAAGGTATGCCGATACGGCCATGTACCGGGCCAAAGAAGCAGGACGAAACACCATTCGCTTCTTCCTCCCCAGCATGCAGCTTGCGGCGCAACAGCGCTTAAGACTGCAGAACGACTTGCGCCAAGCACTGCTGCGTAATGAATTCCAACTGTATTTTCAGCCGCAGGTGGATGCCTCCGGCAATATCATCGGCGCTGAGGCGCTGTTGCGCTGGCAACACCCGAAACGAGGTAATATTGCACCGGTTTGTTTTATCCCGGTGGCCGAAGAAACCGGCCAGATCCTGGCCATCGGGGAATGGGTATTGGAGAGTGCGTTAAGCCAATTGAAGGCGTGGACGAATGACATTGCTGAATTCTCATTACGTAATCTTGCCATCAACGTAAGTCCACGGCAGTTCCGTCAAGAGGATTTCGTCCTCCAAATCGAGCGCGTTCTAGGCCAGACGGGTGCTGATCCGCAGCGACTGACCCTGGAACTCACTGAAGGCATATTGGTTGAAAACCTGGAAGATACCATCCAAAAGATGGAGGCCTTGAAGATGCTTGGAGTGCGATTCTCCATCGACGATTTCGGCACTGGCTATTCCTCCCTGGCCTATTTAAAACGCCTGCCGCTGGACGAAATCAAGATAGACCGCTCATTCGTATGTGACATTACCACTGATCCCAGTGACGCCAACCTCGTAGAAACCATTATCACCATGGCCCAGCAGCTGGGTTTGGAGGTGGTTGCCGAAGGTGTAGAGACTGAAGAGCAACTTGATTTTCTGCGGAGAAAAGGTTGCCGGCTCTTCCAGGGTTATTACTTTAGCCGGCCACAGCCGGTGGAGGGCTTCGCGGAGCTTCTTAATAGACCAATAACGCGCCTTGTATGCTCAGGACCATAGGATGTAGTCGTGGGGGACGGAACTGCATCAATCGCGAAAGATACGCTGAATCAATCGGTGAAAGGCGTTTGAGGTCCATGAGTGCACGGGAAGGCCGCTAGGAAGCAAATCCTTCATCGAGCAAGCATCAAAGATCTTAGGACGTGATCTCAAACCCAAAAAGCCAGGACCAAAACCTATCAGTAGTTAAGTATTGTGTCCCTAGAAATCCACCTTTCTCTATCCTGTCTGAAACAGTTTTCGGTCACGGGTACGGCGCCCTTTGAGAGGCATTCAGTCTCTATGCCACATCGCGCAGCTCAGCATGGATGACAATTTCATCGAAAGGTGCAGTGAGTTGCCCTTGGTCGCTCTTCTCCAGCAAACCCAGCTCAAAGAGCTTTCGCACGTCGGTATGGACGTTCTTGTAATTCCGCCCTAGCCTCTCAGCGAGCTGGCGAACGTTGAGGGTCTCATGAGTGGCTACATAGCGTAACAGCTCCAGCCGCTTCTCCGTAATCGCGGAGAATAACTCACGCAGACTCCCGAACGCCAATCGCGGCTTCGCCTCCTCGCTGGCCTCAACACCCCGCCAAGTCTCTGCAAAGGCATCCAGCGCTGCTTGCGGCTTCAGTACTGTGATCTCGATCCGGTTCATTCCCACCTCCAACCCGTCAAGCGGGTACAGTCATGGCGAAAATCTGCGATCAGCTTGTCCAGTGACTCGAAGCGGTACGGTTCTTCAGCCTCGCCATAGTGGCGATGGTCACCTTTGCCGGTTTCGTTGTCGTAACGCACCACGCACCTGCCATCACGGCCGCAGTAGAGTCGGTACTTGATACCATGCTGCCGATCGGTCGTTTTTCCTGGCAATGCCCAGATCACCATTTCCACGATCACTTCGGCTTACCGGACTTTGTACCGGTAAAGCTGTCGCGCCCTCATGATGTATAGAATGCCATAACGCGTTGTGGTGTCAAGGACCATAACCACTTTCCATATTACATAGTGGGTTCGAATTTCGCGTATGATCCCCCCGCATGCGGGATTGAGGAAATCCCGGACCACCAAGGGCATGATCACCTGCTTGACCGTGCGCTCGGAGGGAAGGCAGCGCGAGCGGGTTCGCAAAAAGCCCCGGTGCTGTTGCCAAATGGAAGAGGAGAATTTCAGCGCCATGAGTTGTAGCAATCCCAAGGCGATGGCCCCGAGCATCGCAAACCGCTCGTAGGCCTGCCAGCATTGCTCAACCTTGCCCAGCTCGTCAGTGGCGGGGGCCTTCAAGGCGCGATTGGTTTTGGGGGTACGCGAGTGACGGGGCATTTTTTTCGACCAGAACCGAAATTGGAAGGCACCGATGAGGTGTTTGAGTTGGCTGAACATGACCTCAATCCAGGTTCTGACGCAGTACAGTTCCAGGGCGCGGACGGGATCTTGGTTTACGTCGCTACACATGATCACGATGGGACCGCGACGGGTCACGGCGAACACGAATAGGATCAAGCCACCGGTGGGTTTCCAGACCAGGTTTAGGGTGAGCATCGAGACCTGTTCGATGTGGCCATAGACCCGGCAGGAAACGGTTGAAAAGAGATGGGCGTAGTCGAAGCACTCCATCAATTTCAATTTGTCGCCATAGATTCTCGGCCGACCGAGCTGACCGGGTTTTTGTGGCTCGGGTTCGAAATAAGCGACATAGTTCTTTTTGGCGCGCACGATGAACGTCGGTACTGGTTCAGTCTGATTTCCATATTAAGAGATTGATTAGTCTATACTATATTGCTTGAGGCGATGAGATCAATCGGGTGTATGGGGGGAGTTGA
>JBDLIZ010000699.1:0-3195 GCA_039714615.1 Pseudomonadota bacterium
TTCTTCTCCCAAAAATGTCAACGAAAACCACAATACAACGTACCGGCGTTCGGTCCGCTTTCCCAGTTGAGAATACGCTGCACGGACCCTATCAGCTATACTTCCGCTTGGAAGCTATTCAATTTATTCACAAGCTCTCAGGTATGGTGTGTTCGCAGGGGACCATTACCCGCTTGCCGAGCCCTGCGTTACCGGTGTTCTCCACGCTACCCCGGATGGCTTCTACTGGGACCTCCAGGGATTCGGCGTTGAAATCGCCGCATACCGCAATCCGGGCATTATTATTCTCATCGAAGATGCTGTCGATCAGGATTCTGGTCTCAAGGGCCTGTCCAACCCTTTTCATCGAGGAGACGAAAAAACCTTCCGCCCATCCCGCGGCGCTTTTCCAGGTGAAGGAGCTGAGTTGCTGTCCGGGTATTGATGAGGCGAGACGGGATTTGAGATGGAGATTGATCACATGAACGACGGTATCAAGACCAAGTTTGAGCTTTGTATAAAGGATGGGTCGTTCCCAAGTTATTTTATCTGCATCGTCTTCCTCGGGCAGGGCGGTGGCCTTTCGGTAAGCCGGTGCATGTAGAAATGAGTGTTTATACTGCTGATGCTCGGCAATATCGAAATGACTTAGAATAACGAGATTGCGTTTATCGTAGACTTGTACACCATCAGAGGTCTTGGTCGACACTATATTGTAATCTTCATATGCGGTCCCCGATATCAGTTCTTCTAGGGCCAGTAATTGGCGTGGTTGACCGCTCTGCTCCTGTCCGTTGACCTCTTGGAGACAGAGGATATCTGCCTCTAGCCTCTCCAGTTGAGGTCTCATGACAGCAATCCGTTGCGCCAATGTAGGTCCCCTCCCTGAGGTGTCATCCAGATTTTCGAGGTTGAATGTTGCAAGACGGATTTTGGTTGACATGAGCCTTTTCTCTCTTTAAATCTATAAAGCTATTGACATCGGCTTATGCTAAGCGATTCAATATTTAACCTAGGTCCTGCAAGTGATCGCATTCACATAGCACAACCTCTTGATCCGTATAACGATATTTGCTCCTTCGGAAATCACAATAAGGATTTCGCTCAGTCTCAAATTCGCTCTACGAATCAATATCTTGCACTCTGTAAACACGATCACTTGCAGGATCTAGGTTTAATGAAACTACCGTTTTAAAATAAAAACCTGGAGGAACAAATGAAACTAAAAACTACAATACCGCTCTTTTTCTCTATGTTCATCATGGCCTTTGCGAATTGCGCTGTCGCTAAATCGCCTTCACCTGGAGGCGCGGAACTCTATTTTATAATACCTCAGGATGGTGATACCGTGAATAGTCCGCTCATCGTGCAGTTTGGTTTAAAGGGAATGGGCGTGGCGCCCGCAGGGGTTGAGAAGGGCAAGACAGGCCATCACCATTTGGTGATCGATGCGCCGCTCCCGAATCTGGATCAGCCCATCCCCAAGGATGATCATTACCGACATTTCGGTGGCGGTCAGACCGAGACGGCGATAAAGCTCTCGCCCGGTACGCATACCTTGCAACTGCTATTGGGAGACCACAATCACTTCCCGCATGATCCACCTGTGCACTCAAAGCGAATCTCTATCACGGTCAAATGAAGGGCTAGAGCGCATGTTTTGACAGGGAGGTTAAAACATATGCTCTAGTTTTGGACTCTGGACAAATGGACTTCAAGACTGCTGGTGAGTTACCGATATAATCTTTAACACGGTCTCAACAGTATACTGGTATTTCGACTTGGAAACGGTTTGAATAAAGAGTAGCCGAGGCGAAAGGCCTTTGATTTGAGTGTGGTTTTTTCGATAGTATTTCTAGGAGACAAGGAGAGTACGCAATGACGGCAAATGAGTTGAACGCCAATTGGAGACTCCAGGGACTGCCGTATCAGCTCGAACGATACGGATCAGCGCCTGTCTGGGCCATTTGCCGGCCTAAACCGTATGACGACAATGCCATTACCGTATTGTACGGCGATGAAGATGGCGTCGTCTGTGAGGCGCAGGTGTGGTTAAAGCGTCTCAGAACGGGCAAGAGTGCGCCGGTGATCCAATTCAAACCCGATGAATCTAAAGCCGAAGACGAATGATTTGCGAACGATGATCAACACTTACGCTTTTTTGCGCTAGGTGGAAAGTGAAATAGCTATGCCCAATTCTATTGCCCATGTCTATTTCTTTCGGTTGATGTTTGCCGTCACTCTGGTGACGGTTTTGGTGTTGGGCACTCTACCCATGGGGCATTCGCTGATCCTTAATGTCAATGACAAGTTGGGGCATTTTATGGCCTTCTATGCCTGTGCCCTGTTGATCGATTTCTCCTTTCCGTATTCCCGTTTTGGCCTGAAGAAGGTCTTACCGCTGCTGGGCTACGGTCTGTTGATAGAGATCATTCAGTTGTATCTGAGTTATCGTTATTTTTCCCTTTATGATCTGTTGGCCGATGCCGCGGGTCTGTTGGCCTATGGGCTGAGCATCCCCCTGATAAGACATCTCCCCTTGCTGAAGGGGAGATGGGAGAATGGCACTCTTCTCGTACCTAACGAACATGTTGAGTGAAGGTGTGAAATGGGATCACAGATCGTGAACCTTTAATCCCAGTCGCGGATACTGCTGCAGGGCCTGTGGACTACTGATGACCGCGATACTGGCCGCCTCGGGCTGCAGATATTTCTGTACCACCCGTTGCAGGTCTTCGAGTTTGACCTGTAGGATCTGTTTGCGAAACCGTAGCCGTTGCTCAGGTGTGCGCCCGTGCAGGGTAGCAAAATAGGTCCCTATGGCCTCCCCGGCCGGGGAATCGGGGCGGTCGATATCGCTAATAATTCCCAGGATGGCCTCTTCGAGCAAGCGGGGTTCGTGCCGTTCACTCTGCAGCCATTCTAATGCGTGGTCGAAATCTCCCAGCGTTTCTTCCAAGCGCGGATCGCGGTAGGAAAAAAATCTAAACGCACTGGTGTCATTGTGGTAACCCGCCCCCGAGCCATAGGCGCCTCCCTGTTCACGGATCGCCCGGTGCAGATAACCGTTACGCAAAAAGGGTCCGAGCACGGTCAAGGCCGGGGCATCTGGATGTTCCTGCGCCACTGTGGGGTAGGCCTTGGCGCAGAAATTGACTTGGGTATTGGTGGTCCAAGCTTGGTGTACCGTGAATGAAACTGGTTGCGGCGCGAAGC
>JBDLIZ010000700.1:0-3189 GCA_039714615.1 Pseudomonadota bacterium
CCCGATGGCAACCAAGAGGAATTGGATGCCTATAATCCGCTGATTCCCGACGGTTCGAATTGGAAGGCTACCTTGATGATCGAATATGAAGACATCGAAGAAAGACAGCGCCGGCTTGCGCGGCTCATTGGCGTGGAGCGGAAAACTTGGGTTCAGGTCAATGGATTCGAGCGCGTTCAGCCGATCGCCAATGAGGATATGGAACGCGAAACGCAGCAGAAAACCTCCGCTGTGCATTTTCTGCGTTTCGAGTTGAGTCCAGATATGATCGCTGCGGCAAAAAAAGGGGCCGCTATCGGTATTGGCATTGATCACGAGCACTATCGGTATCAACTGGATAATGTATCTGAACCCTTGCGCGGCTCCCTGGTTCAGGATTTGGATTGAACTAGCAGCGAATATTTTCCAATGGAGATTGAGTTTTCTACTGCTTCAATGATCGAATCTTATCTGCAAGCGCTGTGGACTATTCTGCTCGATCTTGCCCCTGCATTGCTGGCGGGCTTGCTGCTGGCGGGCCTGTTGCATGAGTTTTTACCCCGTGGATTGATACGGCGTCGCTTAAGTGCCTCCACCATGGGCAGTGTGTTCCGTGCGGTGATGATTGGCGTTCCTATGCCATTGTGTTCCTGCGGAGTGGTACCTACGGCCATCGGTCTGAAAAATGATGGCGCTTCAAAGGGCGCAACCACAGCATTCTTGATCAGCACTCCCCAGACGGGAGTGGATTCCATCCTGGTGAGCGCTACCTTTCTGGGCTGGCCTTTTGCCATATTCAAGGTCATTGCCGCGTTTGTGACCGGATTGATCGGTGGGGGGCTGGTCAACCGTGTTACCCATGATGATGTTGAGACCGCGCCGCCGGCGCCTCAGGATGAGGGGCGCAGGGACCACCGAGGACCCTATAGATTGATCGCGGTATGGCGCTACGCCATCTTTGATCTATTGGCGGCTATCGATATGTGGATTCTGGTCGGCATATTGATTGCCGCCGCTATTTCTATTGCATTTCCTCCCGACTATCTGAGTCAAGTGAGCTGGGCCCAAGGGCTCGGCGGCATGTTCCTGGTGCTGGTCGTGTCCCTGCCGCTTTATATATGTACTACCGGTTCGGTCCCCATCGCGGCATCACTCATTGCGGCGGGTATGCCCCTGGGATCGGCATTGGTTTTCCTGATGGCAGGGCCCGCCACTAATGTAGCTACTATGGGTGCGGTTTATAGGACCTTGGGGGGCAAGGTCCTGGGCTTGTATCTCGCGGTAGTGGTGTTCATGAGCATTGCGCTGGGTCTTGGTTTTGATTTTTTACTGGGGGATGTACAACAGATCAGTGCTCATCAGCATCACGAGGTCTCTTGGGTAAGTACTGTTTCGGCATTGCTGCTGTGTGGCTTATTTGTCTATCACTCTGGGTTGAGGCTGAAAAGTCACTGGCAAGCGAAGACCGCAATGAGTATCGACCAGGGAGTGGCTCTAACGCTCAAAGTAGAAGGCATGAGTTGTCAACACTGCGTGGCCAATGTGAAGCATACCTTGGAGGTCTTCGACGGGGTGAAAGAGGCCCAACCCGAGTTGTCTTCTGGTCTGGTACGGATACGGGGAGAACTTCTCGATGCGAGCGTGCTCTCGGCAGCGGTGGAACGGGCAGGATACAAGGTGGTGAGTGAGGAAGAGTGAGCAGGTGCCAGGGCCAATATTCCTCACCGGGGTGATATTGCCTCGCTTCGCCTTCTATTCTCGGACAAACTCCTAGGTTTGCTTCTGTCTAAGAAGGAAAATGGATCTATAATCTGTTATGTGCCGATTCAAAAGCACGCCATGCTTATAATTCATACTAGACAGGGGGTAAATGATGGGCAGATTTGTCATGTTGGCGGGACCATCTTGCGTGGGTAAGGGGCCTCTTTACGGTGCGCTAAAAAGATTCTATCCGGAACTCGCAGGAAACCTCAAACAGATCGTGCTGTACAACGATCGGGATGTCCGACCCGGAGAAGAGGAGGGTGTGGACTATTATTTTCGGCCCCGGTCAGAGATCGAGGCGTTGGCCAAGCGCCCCGGCCATGTGGCAGCCGATGTCCGTGGCGATCTTCAATGCCTCGAGGTGGCCTCGATTGAGCGCATTCTGGATCAGGGTAAGGATGCATTCTTCGAGGGAAATCCGTTCATTCCTGCTAGACTCCAGGAATCCGGGGCACTTAAGGACATCCCTACCCTGAGCGTCTTTCTCTCGCCACTGTCCGAGGACGAACTCAGGTATCTTCAGGCCCCGGAACGGCGTGTGGATCTGGCGGCCTTTCTCACCGATGTGCAGCGGCGCAAGCTGCTACGACGTACCACCCGGCAGAAAACTATATTGTCACTCAAGGATCTGCAGAACATCGAAAAGCGGGCGGCAAGTGCCATTGTGGAATTGTGCCACGGCTGGAAATTCGACCATGTCATTCCGGTCCACGATGGTGAGGACAGTGAAAACTGGAACGCCTTTTATTATCCTATTGGTGACGCCCGCAAGGCGTTCCTTGCCTTTGCCTCATTGCTCATGGGGGAGACTCCACCAGGAGTAGAGAAGTGGGATGAAGGATTAGTGCCGGTCTGAGTGCGGCATTAGCCTTCTTTTGGAATAGAACAATGGGGGTGGCATCACCCCCATTTAGGTTCTAGGAGCCTGTCGGACTTAGGACGATCTACTGCGGAAAAGCCAGATTTGGACAGATTTGTCGATCCTTTTCGTTAAATAGCGACGGCTATTCGCCTCAAAGGATCGACAAATCTGCCTCAGACTGTCTTTCCCTCGCTACGATCGCCTAAGTCCGACAGGCCCCTAGGACCTGTTAACGGACCCTAGGGTTTCAATCACTCGAAACAATTACGCAGACGACCGTAAATAAAGTGAGTTTTTTTGATCGCATCGATGCCTGTAATACCTACGACCTCAATCACTTTCGATCCTTTCAGGTGGACAAACTGCGTGTGGGATGGATCAAGCACGCGTTTGCCGAACAGCTGAAAAGTTGGCCTGAGGTATTTGAGGTGGGGCCTCTAGAGGTCAATTTATCAGCCCATTTGAAATCATTCGAACAGCGTACTGAGGGTGTCGGCAAGGTCATTGGGGAGCTGTTGGCGAAGGGGTTGATCGCCCGCCGTCACGGTGAGATGTATCCAGTAACGGCGTCTTCTCGTGACCGG
>JBDLIZ010000701.1:0-3187 GCA_039714615.1 Pseudomonadota bacterium
CACACCCTTAACGTTTGGAGTATTTATGTTTGGTAGCTGCACAAGTTTCATAGTTGCAGTCCTCAAATCTATTTCGGCGCGAGGCCACAAAATTATAGATCTTGGGACCAAGGGACGAAGCAAAGGGGAGATAAAAGAATGGGACCAGGAACCAGAATAACGGGACTACCTTTACTAATTCCTTAAAAGCAAAAAACCCCTTACGCAAGGTGCCATCCGCCATCATAAGATACATCTCTCGCAAAAATTCGGACTGAGGAATATCCAATTGCTTTTCCTGCTGCAAAGATTCCCAACGCTCCAAAACATTAGAAAACCGTATCCGCTCAAACCAATCGCCATACTGAAGGATGGTCATTGATCGAATACATAGTGGACATTGGCCATCATAAAGGACCTCCAGTTTTTCTTGTTTTTTAAATAGCAGGGAAGCGAGTCGTTTGAAAACAACCTTCCAGTTAATGAAAACTCCATACATGCCCATCCATGTAAAAAACGGAGCTCGCATCGTCAAGTACACCATTACATGGAAAGTGAAGCCTAGGGGAAGATAGCACCACCTCAAAAGAGGAAAGATTACTGCTAAAAAGAACGTCCCCTGGAATAACAGAGCGGTCCATTGCGACATCCATGCTAGCCAATGGTGGTCGGCAAACCATAACGCTAATGGGCTGTTCCAACGGAGACCATCTCGTGCCAGGTAATACTGCAAAGTAAAGCCGTTAGCCCACCCAAATCCAGAATATCGCATCTTACTAAGAAATGCGGAAAAATAGCATAGGGCAAAAATCCACTGCATAAGCAAAATAGGCCAACGGGCAAACTCACTCGATTCGCCAAGAATGTTGTAGGAGGAAAGTTTACGCAGTCTTGCCGCAGACGACAGACGACGAAAAAGATCATCGACAGACAGCACACCACCACAGGGACTAAACGCAAGAATTGCCAGAGCAAGCATCATCACTGCTTGTACGTGATGATATTCCCCAAAAGAATAGATGAAAGATATCCTGAACATATGACCAACAACAAAAACAATGAGACTAAGATTGGTGAATAGACCTATAAACGCAGTTACCCCCGCAATGAAGGTGATCACAAACAATACAGAAAGGAAGAGCTCGGATGGCAGATATTGTTCCCCAAATGGGAAGGTCAATAGTTTATAGATAAGCGGGGGGGAATAAAGGGTTTCTGCCATCAACGAGGCATTTTGCGCCCGATACATAAGAAAACTATACGATCCCCCCTTACCTGTCAGATATAATTCGAGTCCAACAAGGAGCAACCGACAACAGGCCAGATTAAAGAGGGAGGCAGGAGAAAACCAATAGGTTTTCCATAAGTTCCAAATCCACATATGCCATCATTCCTGTAAGTGCAAATCAATAACCTTGAAGACCTGCATTGGCGCTTCAGAAATTCCAGAACGGGATATCAGCACAGGCTTAGCTTGAATTCGAATGCGCTGAAAAGCATGGTTGTTCATCGCGCGCAATTGATCAAGATAGGGTCTAATGGTTTGATCTTTCTCATTCTTCAGAAGACGAGGAACCAGCCAATCATTGAATTGAAAAAAACTTAGGCCAAGTTCCTTATGTGTAACATTTTGCTCCTGCGCATCAAACTTTATCCCTACTAAAACATAGTTGTCGTTCACCATTTCATTTTCATAGCGAACCCCGCTATACATCGGATAATCCATGAAAGGCCAGTAATAGAACATGACAGGAATAATAATGACAGCAACTTGAGAGACGAGAAATACAAGAATGATCAAAGACGTAATCGGAAACAACACAGCGTGGGGATTAATATGACGGTTATCCATGGCCTATGCACCTAAGCTCTTTTCTTAATTTTGGGATTCTTATGGTCAGGTCTCCCTAACAGCCTCTACAAAACCTAATCTCAATCGGAGTACATTCCGTTCCAAGCAAAATGATGTTGCATGAACTCTCAATACGAGGGCCTAGAAACAACCATACAGGAAACGCCCCTTTGCATTGTAACAAACCTTTCGTCTATGCCAATGTCAATTCTAAGGCTTTCCCGATTATTTTGATCCATCTGACGGACTTAATAGATACCCCCGCCTTCACAGGCGGGGTCCTTTAAAAATTCAAGCTGCGCTTCTTCCTCGTCTCCCTGTGGCCGGCTCCCCCTTTGTCGTACCAATTTGAAAGTGAGTTTCTGACATAATCATCGAGGAAAGGAGAGGATCTCATGAAACAATAGCAGTTTTCTGTCGAACACCTAGTGGCCGTGCTTAAACAAGTAGAGCTGAGGGCGACCGTGGCCGACATGATCTGAAAAGTCGGGATGACCGAGCATACTTTTAGCGCTGGAAGAAACGGTGTCACAGCCTGAAATGGGAACAAGGAAGGCAGCTCAAACAGCTGCAAGAAGAGAACACGCAAACGAGTGATGGTACGATACGTGTGTCAGGACTATCAAGTGAGTAGACGCCAAGTCCGTCGAACGATTCGGTATGGGCGCTCGACCTATCGGTAGCAAAGCCGCCCAGAGCCGCATACAGCCTTGAGGCAATAGATGCGCGAACTGAAAAACTTAACATACGAACTGGCCAAAGATCGGCATTAGCTCAGTATGGCATTTATTATTTTTAGGGCGAATGTTGGAACAAACGATACCTGATGGTCATAAACATTACAGTGCAAAACCTCATAATGAAGGATGTATTTCTAATTATTGAGCGAATCATCCTTACTAATTATCTAACAGTCTCAAATCCGTTGGAACTTCTGGTGGCGTAACATCGCTTGCTTCTACCCTGATATGAAGGGCCCAATCTTGACTGTCGGGAGCCTTGAAAGAACGACTCCCTCCACCAGTCGTAGGGGGCTGCTGCTGGTACTCACCAGTTCGAGGATTATACCACTTCGCCTGTAATGAACCTGAGATATCCGAGAGATTCACGGTTACATTTCCACCATTACTCAAATAGACCACATACTCGTTGCCTGGGTTGGCAAGGCAGTCTCCTCGATCAACCAACTCTTGATGAGGCTCAAGTTTCTGAAAACCAGTACCATCTATAAAATCTTTTAGATATTTAGCTTGATAAAGCCTATCATCCCAAATCACAAGGTTATTCCTGGTCACTGTATAGTAGGCACCATTAGTAAAGTAACGCCAGGCAGCCTGCCTTGAAAGCGGTACATCT
>JBDLIZ010000702.1:0-3180 GCA_039714615.1 Pseudomonadota bacterium
CGCATAAAAGGACATTCAGGAACGCCAGCATCAGCCGCATAACGTAGCGGTGCTTGTCGGCTGGATGCATTTGTTGGACGAAGCCGCTTCGCGGAGAAAGAATCCTCTGTCCGAAAAAACTAAAATGTAACCTCACACCCTCGAAACGAGGGATCGTCATCCACGAATCATGAGGTTACAAGACCATGTCATCATCCGATACAAACTTCAAGCAGAACTATCAGAGCCATCTCAAGCACCTCAAGCTCAAGGGCCTGCAGCCCAAGACCATCGAAGCCTACGCCCGCGCCATCCGCCGCATCGGCGCCTATTTTGATGAACAAATTGACGACCTGACTGAGCAGCAGTTAACCGACTATTTCACCGATCTTCTGGAGTCTCATTCCTGGAGTGCCGTCAAACTCGATCTCTATGGCCTTAAGTTCTACTACACTCATGTGCTGCACAAGCCCTGGGAGAACATTGACCTGATCAAACCACCGAAGGCGCAGCGCTTGCCGGATATCGTCACCATCGAAGAAGCCAAACGCCTGATCATGGCGACCTGCACACTCAGTTACCGGGTTTTCTATTTTACCCTCTACAGCCTGGGCCTGCGCCTCGGTGAAGGACTCCGTCTTGAGGTGGCCGATATCGATGCCCCGCGTCAGCGTGTCCATATTCGCGATGCTAAGGGCAATAAAGACCGTTTCGTCCCCCTGCCGGATGCAACGCTCGACCTGCTGCGCCGTTTCTGGCAGGTACACCGCAATCCGGTACTGCTGTTCCCCAACCGCCAGGGCGGCCTGACGGCGGCACCCCGCGCCACAACGCCACTCGATCGCGGCGGCGTGCAGGCCACCCTACGCAAGGTGGTTGCCGACTGCGGAATAAAAAAAAGATCTCCCCGCACAGCCTGAGACACAGCTATGCCACCCATCTGATCGAAGCAGGCGCCGACCTCATCGAGGTACAGCAGATCCTCGGTCACCGCTCCATCCTGACCACCGCCAAATACACTCACCTGACCACCTGTACAGACCACAATGCCAAGCAGGTCATCAATGATTTGATGAATGGCTTCTCCATCGGATGGGGGAATGTCAAATGATCCTGCTCTCATCAATCATCGATACCTTCGAGGCCCAGTTCATGGACTACTATGCCGATTCGATCCTACCTTCTCACCGCAAGGCGCTGGCTGCCATGAAGGGCTGCCGCACGGCATCCAGTCCCAAAATGCTGGCTCAATGCGCCGCGTGCGACAACCAGGTCTATGTGCCGCATTCCTGCGGGCATCGCCATTGCCCGCACTGCCAGCACCATGAAAGCCAGCAATGGCTGGAACGTCAGCTGCAGAAACAGGTGCCAGCCGAGTATTTCTTGCTGACCTTCACGCTGCCGGCCGAACTTCGTCCTTTGGCCTGGCTCAATCAGCGCCGGCTCTATGCCTCAATGATCCAGTGCGTCTGGGAGACGGTGCGGACTTTCAGTCAGAACGACAAACAGCTTCAGGGGATACCCGGCGCCATCGCTGTCCTGCACACCCATTCACGCCGACTCGACTACCACCCGCATGTGCATCTGGTGATGCCCGCCGCGGCCATCGATGCAATTAACAAACTGTGGCGAACCAAAACAGGCAAGTCGGCTTATCTTTTCAATCACAAGGCCCTGGCCAAGGTCTTCCGTGCAAAAATGCTCGGTGCCATCCGGCTGGAGGGACTTGAACTACCCGACAGATACCCCGAAACCTGGGTTGTGGATTGCAAGTCCGTCGGCACCGGTGAAAAGGCGCTGGTCTATCTTGGCCGCTATCTCTATAAAGGCGTGATCCAGGAGAACGATATTCTAGCCTGCAAAAACGGCCAAGTGACCTTTCGTTACCGGGACAGCAAAACAAAGCGTAGCGAATACAGAACAGTCTCCGGCACCAGGTTCCTGTGGCTGATCCTCCAGCATGTGTTGCCCAAAGGCTTCAGACGCGCCCGAAACTTCGGCTTCTTGCACCCCAACAGCAAACGTCTGATCGCATTGCTTCAGTATCTGCTGGGCTTCAACCCAAACCGAGCCTTGGCCTGGGTTAAAAGGCGCCCTCAAATCACCTGCAGTTGTTGCGGCGCCGTGATGAACATCGTGCGAACCCGGATACTCCCGGTGCGAGCCCGATGATGCGGCGGGTGCTTTGATGATGTAAACGAAGGCCAAAATCTGGCGTATCGGGACATCGGTTACCCAAGCCGAAGCATGCAATCGTCTCCGTTAACCGCAAAGTACAACAATAAGCGCCGCTTTCCGGAAACTGTTGCCGCAAGGGCAACCAAGATCCCTTGCCTTGAGAATCCGCCCACCATGGCAGGTCTTCAGTGCAAGCAGGTTAGAAAAAGATATTTCCTATATAAAGCTACTCTCAACACTTCCGACGGGCTTGTCCAACAAACGGTTCAGATTGTGGTTCGCTTCGCTCTCACAATCTAACCTTATTCGTTATGTTTCCTTTAAACCACATAAATTGTGCAACACCAATTTATAAAAACCGTCTCACTCGTCTGAGACAAAAACTCTAACTGAGCAATATCACTCGCCAGTTCAATTCCACAGGCTTCAAATACCGCAATCTTTCCATAACGTAGTCTATCCTCTAATCTCCATCTAGAGCCGATAAACAAATATGAATTGTCTCCAGCCCTATGCTCATCCATGAAATGTTCGATTGATTCCCTTAAATCACTCATTTCCTCTTTTGTAAAGTCTTCATATGGCTCAGGTGCACCTCCCCTAAACACGCAGCCGATTCCTCTGGGTCTAGTTTTATGTTGAGCCATCTGGCGTTCCTGAAGATCCCGCCAATTAATTAATTCTTTAGTATCTTCTAGAAAAAACTTGCCCTCTACGAGCTGTGGTTTACCTAAAGCTGAATTGGTCAGATTCTCCTTAGCGTTTTCCACATACCATTCATAAACACGACTAGCTTCCTTATCTCTTTTTGCTTCATCATCACAGGCAACAATAAATTCGTCTTCTGAAGGATACTCTTCACCAGTGTAATATCTTTTTACGTCATAAAGGTACGCTTTCAACGCCATAGACCTCTAAGAAACATAACAGTGAGTGGACGGAAAACTTCCATGTTTCAACACGGAAGTTTTCCATATATCCCGCGCCCGATCTGATGTGTGTTGGGTGTAAATCATGACCAAT
>JBDLIZ010000703.1:0-3180 GCA_039714615.1 Pseudomonadota bacterium
ACGCCGTGCGGCCACGGCGGCGTACTCGATGAGGCAAGCTTCAACCACAGAGCTCCGAGAAGGAACAGTGCCGGGCCACCGAGCAACACGATCGCCGCATCGGTTGACACGTGGCCGGTCGGATGGGCAAGCAATAATTCGTCTGATGCCGCGATAAGGATAATCCCTGCTACGATCGGGATGTGAATATAGGTAAACCAGAGCCGGGCGATCCGGCCCGGATCAGGAGAGTGATCGATCAGATGACTTGCCCTGTCGTGACCGATATAAAAGTAAACCCGCCATATTGCCACGGTGCCGACAAAGGCGATGACGAATGCTCCCATCGTAACTACGGTCCATGGCATTTTCGCAAAGTTTGCCCCGGTGAGCAGGATGCTCTCGCCGAGACAGATGATGACGAACAGGCCGCATCGCTCGGCCATGTGTACGCCTGAAATATCCCATTGTGCAGACGGAGCGCGCCCAAGGCGTGGTGTCCAGAAACCGGCTGCAGGGGCCAGATATTCGATCATGAGTGCAATCACCCAGAGGACGACACGCCATTCTCCATGCACGATCGCACCGACGACCCAGAAGATACCGGCGAGCAACAGCCACGAGGTCATGGCCCGAAACAGTGCGTATTTCTGCGGGCTATGCCCGGCCACGGCCCACACCATGAAGAGACTGCGCCCGACGTGCATAAAGGCATAAGCGACGGCAAAGCCGAGCCCGCCGTCTTCGTACGCGTTCGGGATCGACATCGACATGAACAACCCCGCGAGCATCAGCGTGAAGAGCATCAGCTGAACCCGTGTATCCTGCGGATCGAGCCAGTTCGTCACCCAGGTGGTAGCAATCCACACCCGCCAGACCGCAAGGAACAGAAGCGTCGTCTTGAGGATCCCCGTCAGAGTGAAATGCTGGAGCAGCGTATGCGAGAGCTGTGTGATTGCAAACACAAAGACGAGGTCGAAGAACAGTTCTACGAAGTTAACCTTGCCATCGTAGTGCTCACCGCGCGCGCGCAGCAGATTTGTGGCTGATCTCAAATGCATGCGGATTCACTCATTTATCCACTTCTAAGGTGGCTCAAGTATAATAGGCTAAACTGTAGTCCTGGCGCCGTGATTGCACAACCAGTAGCAAGGTAACTACGGAATCTATGTGCAGAGTGAAGAGGGACGCAAATTCATTACGAGGAACAGAAGTTGAATGACAAACGTTTTCAAAATGTTATGACTGTGACAGTCATCATCATAGTCAGTTCCTGGCTGAGCCATGCTGGCGCCCAAGCGACAGATTGGGAGTCAGTGGATAGCGGAAGGTATTTGATCAGAATCATGGGTTGCAACGATTGTCACACCCCGGGCTATCTGGAGACCGAGGGCCAAACGCCCGAAGAGTTATGGCTGACAGGAAGTACGTTTGGCTGGCGCGGCCCGTGGGGAACGACTTACCCCAAGAATCTGCGGATTCTATTACACAGCCTTACGGAGGACCAGTGGGTGGTGTTTGCAAAGAATCTGAAGACGCGACCACCGATGCCATGGTTTAACCTGAATGCGATGAAGGATGAGGATCTCCGTGCTGTATACAAGTTTGTTCACCACCTTGGTCCTGGTGGTGCTGCCGCACCGGCATATCTTCCACCGGATAAAGAACCTGATCCGCCTTACGCTGTTTTCCCGTCTCCTCCTCCCCAATGACGTTTTGCTTTCTGAATGCACAAGACCACAGATATCCAACAAGTGTCGCACCCGACGGGCACTTAAATCTGAAGGTCCGATAGTGTTGATTTCCAGGTCGAAACCGAAACACAACAAACAGGGAAAATGATCTCGGGACTACCGAATGGAGGGCATATTCGGAAATAGGGGTTTCAGAAAGTATCTTGTTGGTGAATACGAATAGAACTGTATTCAACAATTAAGAAGTCAATTAATGGCGTGTCGATTAGTGACTACCCAACAAGTGATATTATTAATCCAGCATGAAATTTACTCATTTTCGACCGATGCGAATATCGATGCGAGTTATCATCGCACCCACTATGGATCTAACCGGGTGGTTTGCGTGGACAAAATCCATCTCACTACTTTGTAACTGATTGTTAATGATGATAAACACCAGGATAACCCCTTGAATCACCGTCCAAGGAAAAGGTTCGGCCAGGACCGCTCCCCGGTTCTGATTCCCCACGTTACTCAGTAACTTACTTTCCGGGATAACACGAGTGCTGCCACTTTTGGCGACAGTAGTTAGATACTAACGGTGATTCTTTCCTTTATCGTCGGGAGACTCACTAGCGAACGCTCTATCCGCTTCCCGCAGCGACATACTATCAATTCCCCATGCTCCGGTCAGCAAGCACTCAACCCCGGGATTTCATTGCCATGTTCTCGCTATGGCGGATGATGTCGCCGGACAACAGGTAGACCACATCCTCGGCAATATTGGAGGCATGGTCGCCAATCCTTTCCAGCTGGCGGCACACCGAAAGCAGCATAAGCCGCTGACCGGCATCCTCTGGATGTTTTTGTATCAACTCGATCTGACGGGGAAGTTCTGCACCGCACATTTTGTCCACTTCATCATCCATCTCCAGGACCATCGCAGCGAGTTCGTAGTCTGTCTCGACAAAGGCCAGCAGTGTCTTGCGCAACATTAACCTGGCCTTCTTGTAGATGATGTGCATGCTTTCCGGTATTTCCATGGCAGGGTCTGCTGACAGCTTGATAGCGGTTTCGGCGATATTCTTGGCATGGTCGCCGATCCTCTCCAGATCCGCGTTGATCTTGAGCACCGAGACGATGAGGCGCAGGTCACTGGCCACCGGCTGATAGAGTGCGAGCAGTTTCAGGCACTCCTCCTCCATCTGGATCTCGACATTGTCGATCTCAACATCGCCCTTGATTACCCGCCTGGCCGCCGCCTCATCCAGCTGTATGACAGCATTGAATGCCATGCTGACCTGCGTTTCTATCTTGTTACCGATATCAATGAGATGCGTGTTCAGTCGATCCATTTCTCTGAGAAAATGCAGCGTCACTGTCCTCCTCCCTCAGCCGAACCTGCCGGTGATATAGTCGCGGGTGCGCGGGTCCACCGGGTTCTGGAAGATCTTCTCTGTTGAATTGACCTCGACCAGATCGCCAAGATGGAAAAATCCGGTGCGCTGGGATACCCGCGCGGCCT
>JBDLIZ010000704.1:0-3178 GCA_039714615.1 Pseudomonadota bacterium
AACAGACTATTGCCCATCTGTTTCCAGAGCCTGACGCCGACCAATGAAATGTGACGTATATCACACAATGCTTTTAGCGCTTCACCTTGGGGATATCTGCCACCAGGAGAGAGCCTGCCGTTGAGTGCACAGGGATGTCTTCACAGCGTGCCCTGATTACTCGCAGCAATTACATTTGCAATTAATAATACCTTTAGTCTGACAAGTAGTATTCAACTGTAGAGACCACACGAATCCTTTTTATGTGTGGATTGTTTTTATCTCTAGGATTTATGCTGAATTGGCCTTGAGAGGCCTTTTTGATTTTACCGAGTGTGCTTTGAGAATCAGTCGCGAATTTTTGTGCTACCTCCCTTGCCTTTCTTGTCGCTTCCTCAATCATTTCAGGCTTGATTTCGTTCAGCCTAGTGAATAGGTACTCCGTTTGTGACTGGTAATTTCCGCCCGTAAAAACTATGCCCTCTTTACCTAGTTCGGGTAATGAACTCATTACTCCCCGAACCGCATTGATATTTTTTGAATAAACAGTAACGGTTTGGCGCGCTGTGTAGCGAAACTCGGCCTTAGCATTGTTGCCATATTGCTGCGCGGATTTATCTGTAATTGCCGGGAATGAATAGGAGACTTCACTGGATTTGATACCGCTCTTTTCAAGAAATCCTTTAATCTTAGATGTACTCTCTTCGATTGAGACATAAAGGCTTTCCAGTTCATTACTGGTCTCTGTGAACGAAATAGGCCAAATCACAATATCTGCGTCATATTCACGCTCTGATAACCCCTTTACAGTGACAGTGCGCTCATACTCTCTGTATTCAATCGCAGAATTACCCAGCAAGTAGCCTAATGAAGTGAGGCCCAAAAATAAAAATGTGCCCAATATCAATGCGCTTACTTTTCTATCTATTTCCTGCACTTGATTCTCCTTTAAGCATGAGGCATCGCCGGATGAAAGGGGCGGCGACAGATGGATCTGGACTACGGCGATGCGACGCTCTCGCTTTACTCTACCTGGCTCCCATGACCCGCTGACCATTACATAGTGTTCTTGTTGACCAGATTGTCCAACTCATTCATCGCAGGCTCCAGAAACAGGGAAACCATATCGTCCCCCGCCATATTATTCTGGTAAGCATCCGGATTTACAGGATAAACACTACACCAATCGCCGTCGCCAACGTCGCCAGCAAACCAGGCAAGATCACCTTCCGGAGCACCATCGAGCCCATGATAATCACAATGCCGCCCTTAACAAGTGTGTTTGATACAGCTGCCAATACAATGCCACGCGCAGCCGTATGTAAGCCAAGATCATGGGTGTCCTGGCTCAGTTTAGCCAGCGATAGCGTAATAGCATCGACGTCGGCCAGACCGGAGACGATACTGGAAAGATAGATCCCCGTGTCGCCCAAATATAATCTCGCGGTGTTGGCAGCCAGAAGAATCGCGGCATAAACAAGGCCGAAGTAAAGCGCAGGTCCAAGCTCGAACGGATTTTTAAACTTGTCCTGTTCTTCCTGTTTGCCAGAGGATTGAATCCGATAGAGGTAAATGCAATAGGCAGCGCTGACAACCAAGGCTGCTGATAACGGCATCCACACGATGCGGAACAGCGCCTGGTTGATGACCGCCACTTCTACCATGATACGCACAAACATGATGCTCCAGGCTAGCAGAATCGCCATAGCGAATGGCCGCTCGAGTCCAGTAATATCGTGGCTACGCTGTGCGAAACTTAGCGTGACGGCCGTGCTGGAGGCCAGGCCGCCCAGCAGCCCCGTTAGACCCACCCCGCGTCGTGCCCCCACTATTTTAATAAGCAGGTACCCCAGAAAACTGATGCCCGAGATGAAGACGACCATCAGCCAGATATTGTAAGGCACTAATACATCGAACGGTGGAGGTCCATAACTACGAGACGGCAAAACGGGTAAAATTATTAGTGTAATTACGGCGAAGGTCAGCGTGGCATAGACATCGGCATGCGTGATGTTACGGACAAGCATTCTTGTCTGCAGTTTGAGTTCCAGTAATACCGTCAGTGCAACGCCCAAGGCAGCCGCGATGGCCAGTTCACCCCAGAAACTGATTGCCCCTGTCAACACCGTGGTCACGGCGGCTACTTCTGTCGTCATGCCTATGCTGCCCTCACGAGCGGTTGAGACATAGGCAATCATGATCAGTCCTCCGATGATTGCGACGATGGCAATGAATACCAAAGTTGATTCCATTTGCTCGGCAAGGAAAGCCGCTGTACATCCCAGCATGCCCAACAAGGCGAAAGTGCGCGTACCACCAAAAGATTTTTCTTCCTGCTTTTGTTGCAGGTGCGCGTATTCACGCTGCAGTCCCACCAGCAGGCCAATCAACAACGCTGCACCGAAACGGTAGAAAAGATCGATATAGTCTGCCTCAAGTTCCATCAAGTGCTTCTCTTTGCGGGTCCTTTAGTTAATCCTGTGGGTTATTTTCCCCGCCGCTAGCGGCGGAGGTTATTATTTACTGACAAGAGTGAAGATACCAGGATCTGGCTGTTGAAAGATATATCACCACTCGTGTCAGGCAATATCGACGACTCAAATGAGTGTCGTCGATTTGAGTCAGTCCGGGGATCCGCTTTCTGCAACATCCGCTCAACCAACTTCTCGTCGCCAAGTAAATCTACTGTCGCAGTCCGTCGCAGATTCTGTTTCATTTTCGTCATCTTTTCAGATAGAGCATTAAAGGCTCTTCCTGTCCGGTCGCTTTACAATGTATGCATATGACTATAAACAAACTCCTCCGATACCTTTTGTAAAAAACATGAATTATGGATTCTGTAGATAAACGCAGAGGTGAGAAGCCAATTCCAGACAATCTGGAAGATTACCTTACCAAAATGCAAACGCTTGCTCTCACTCGAATATCAAATTTCGGATGGGAACTTAAAATTATACGCAGGCCTTTGTTTCAAGATTCTGTTGCTATTGTATGGAGCTGCCAGGGAGAACAAATTGGTATCTTAGAAGAAGATGGAAGGATTAATTTAAATTCCGATATTCAATTACGCGATTAGAAATAGCGTAGGAGTGATGACAGGGGGCATCACTTTGTACGCGAAGGAAGCACCCCGTGCGGAACCGCATGCGGGGTGCTGTAGGCGCTGGGGGTTAGAGACCCCAAGCCATCCAATCGGGTA
>JBDLIZ010000705.1:0-3165 GCA_039714615.1 Pseudomonadota bacterium
GTTGAGAGGGATAACAAGAGCATTCTCGTAATCGACGGAACCGACCTTGAGGTCATTAAAAGAATCAGTCTTCCGAAGGCCACCCAACCGCATGCCCCCGTCTTCTCACCGGATGGACGCTACTACTATGTGATGGGCAGGAACGGTTACTACGCAAAGGTCGACCTGTTAGCACAGAATATTGTCGAGGAGCAGAGCATAGGCACAGATTCAAGAGGCTCGGCCATCAGCATGAATGGCAAGTACATCTTCGCTGGCAACTACAGTCCCGGGAGCGCCGTCATTATGGATGCAAGAGATCTCAAGATACTCAAACGTATCGAGGGGCCAGAGGCGCTGGTTGAAGGAAAAAGCAGGGCTTCGCGCTGTGCCTCCATCACCGACATTGGCGGGGTCAAGGATCTTATGGCGGTTGCATGGAAGGATGCCGGTCAGGTATGGATCGTGGACATGAAGACCGCCCCTGAATTTAAAATAATTAAAAAATTCAAGGACGCCGGCGCCGACATCCATGATGCCTCCGTTTCCGAGGGCGGTCGGTACTATATGCTTGCTGACCACAAGGGCGACCACTTGTGGATACTCGACGCATACAAGGATGTCGCGAACGACAGCACCGCCTACAAGGGCGTTATCGGCACAGATCCGGTGCCGCATGCCAGCGTATGCTGGGGCGAGGTATGTTTTGAGACCAACCGTGGCAAGGGCACGATGACCGCTTTCAATCCGGCCACGATGGAACAGATTGCCAATATACCGACTTCACAAAAATACAATCCGCTGTCAGCGGGCGGCCTCTTCGCCAGCAAGCACCCGGGCGCACCGCACGTGTTGTCAGATGCGATAATCGCCGATAAGAAGACCCATCGCTACATATACGTAATCGATGTGGAGAAGCTGGAAGTCATAACGCGGATTGAGGTTGGCAAAGCCGCAGTACACCCCGAGTTCACGGCGAGAGGCGCGCATCTCTTCGTTTCTTCATGGGGCGGCAATAAAGTGGTGGTATACGACGGTTTCACTTACGAGAAAATAAAAGAGATCCCGGCCATCACCCCAACCTCCGTACTAAGCTCCAGGAGGGGTGCCGAGCATGGTGTGTAAATCAGTTTGATCCGACTCCATCAGTAGGGCGCATCTATGGCATTAAAGCCGAAAATATATAAATTAAGAATTACGCTTTCTGATATCGATCGGAATTATTACGACACGCTTAGTTTAACGATTGCTCAACACCCTTCTGAAACACTTGAGCGAATGGTGGTGCGTATTCTGGCTTTTTGTATTAATGCGCAGGAACATTTGGCGTTCACCAAGGGACTTTGCGTCGTGGACGAACCCGACATATGGGCTCGCACGCTGGATGATCAAATTACATTATGGATTGATGTGGGGGAGCCGGCTGTTGATAGAATAAAGAAAGCAACACGACTCTCTCCGGCGGTAAAGGTTTATAGCTTTAACTCCAAATCGAATGTCTGGTGGGATCAGGGGCGTGCAAAGTTCAATGAGCTGACGGCGTCGATTTTTCAGTTTCAGTGGGAAAACGTACAGGCATTGGCGGCGCTGGTGCGGCGTACCATGGATCTATCCGTTACCATTACAGGCGATTCTGCCTATGTGGCTGCAGAATCAGGGGAATGTGAGGTGTCCTGGGTGCCATTACAAACGCCATGATGAAAATGCCGGGGCAGGCTGTCCCTCATCATTCCTGGAGATTATGTATGGATTATAAAAGTCTGCTGTTCCTGTTTTTCGTGCCCATGGTTTTAGTGGCATGTGCCTCTAATCAAGCAAAACAGCCAGAGATCGAAGAGATATTTGTAACTGATATCAAGTCAAATGGAATCAAGCTTTTCAACTATACCGTGACTGTGAGTAGACCCTCCGGCTCGCGTGGTGGAACGGGCCGAGGTAAACGCGGAGGTGAAAGCGGCAAGCAAGAGAGAGGGTCGGCCGGCAGACCGGATCGTGAGTCTATGATGAAGGGGATAAAGGAAAAGCTTGATGCCAGGTTGTCAGAAACAGGCTATTGCCGGGAAGGTTATATTGTACTCGGTCGCAGCATAGGCAGAGGTCGCTCGTTTATAAGAGGGGAATGCAAGGAAGGGGCGACTGAAGATGACCGGACGAAGTTTTCCAATAGTGACAACACATAAATCAAGGGGTCCGGCTCGATTGTTTCATTGATTTGCTCGCCTGATACCATCACTTTTTTCACAATCCCGCCTTGTACAGTCCGTCAATAAAATGCTTGCGCTGCTCCGGATCCTTGAATGGAATCACCGCTTCGATATGCCGGGATGAAAGATCTCGACCACTGAACCTGATTTGCTCCAGTTGCCAGCGGGCCTCATCGATATCCCCGCTGTGTGCATAGGCTGCAGCCAGCCATAGTCTGGGCTCCTCGCTTTCGGGATTCGCTTCGAGTGCGAAACGGAAATTTTCGATCGCGCTCGCGTAGTCGTGCATGTTGAAGAAGATCTCGCCGTGAATGGTTTGGTAGATGGCCGGATGCCTGGGGTTGAGTTGCATTGCCTTGCGCATCTCTTCATCAGCCTGCTCGGGTTTGCCTGCATAGTTCAATATGGTCGCGAGCAGACCGTATCCATCGGCGGAATTGGGGTCCAGGTCGATGGCTTGCTGCGCATGGAGCAGGGCCTGCTGATAATCTCTGCGGAAGATGTTGGCGAACCCCTTTACCCAGTGCACCTGTGGCAGTTCGGGGTCGATGGCGATCGCCCGGTCGGCGTAATCGTGTGCCAGTTGCAGGGCTGCTTCTGAATCCTCCGACCAGCCCAGCAAGTGATCGTAGATATAGGTCAGCGCAAGGTTGGCATAGGCGCGAGCGAAGCGGCTATCAAGCTCGATCGCCCGGTTCAGGTGCACCCTTGCCTGCACCATGCCTTCGCGCGACGTCAGCCACAGGCTCTGCCAGCCGTGCAGGAACTCGTCGTAGGCCTCGATGCTGTTGCTGTATTTCTGCGCAAGGCGGGTACGCTCTTTTTCCGTCAGCTTGATCTCAAGCGACGAGATGATCTCCGTGGTCACGGCGTCCTGGAATGCGAAGATGTTTTCCAGCGTGCCATCGAAGCGGTCGGCCCAAATGTTGATGCTGCTGTGGGCATCGATCAGCCGTGCGGAGATGCGCACCTGCTGCCCCGC
>JBDLIZ010000706.1:0-3148 GCA_039714615.1 Pseudomonadota bacterium
GAAGCCCGAACGTAGCGATGGCGCTGGACAGCATCAGCAGGAAGAAAAAACTCATCGAGGGAATGGACGCTGCTTTCATGACCGTGGCGACTTCTTCTGCCGCCACCCGCGGCTCGGTCATCGTTCTCCACTCGCCGGTGAGACGACGAAACAAGGCGCGCAAGAAGCGCCAGGAAAGGATCAGCGGGTGCTTGTGTTTTTTCATTGTCCGAGCCCCTGCTCGCTATGCATGTAGGTGATCGTAATCAATAAACCCGATCGTGACAATTGGTCCACTTCTTAGAGCATCCCCCACAAATACTTGCTAAAGCAACCGTGTTAGTAGTGAAATTGGATTTAGCATCCGTAGGAGAATAATCATGAGTATAAAATCTACAACGGAAAAGACCAGTTGCTGGTGTGTCGCGATCACCATAGCAGCGCTGACATTGCTGGCGCTCACTTGGACGGTTATCCTCGCTAGTAATACAAGCGTGTTGGGCATGATCAAGATCATATTTCCTGATTAATTGTGTTAATGCTTTAACTGCCGTTCATTGACCACCCATGTAGGGCAGGAGTTGGCAGATGGCAGCCATTTAAGCCGTGCCCCCTCCCTGTCTGCGCCACCTCCTGCCTTGGTCGGATTGCTGAAAAGGCAAAGGCCACCCCGAAGGATGGCCCCTGCCTGCACCCTCTCCCGATAGTTCAGATAGCTGACTGGCGTCGCTCAGGTGCAGAGAGATTATTGGTTAACGGGTAATGGGTGTCATAGGATTTATACGATTCTGGTATCAGGTAAAGTACACTCTAATGCTAGATTTCATGAGAAAGGATCAAATGAGAAAACCTTACCTTCTATTATTTAGCTTATTAAGCCTTATATCTTGCCCGGTTACTTTTGCCGATAACGCACGACCCTGGAATCCTGACTTGACAGATGGACCCATAGAAGAACCAGGTTGGTTTATTTTCGGGGGGGTGGTCTTGGCTGTATTAGTCATAGGCCGAGGAATCTATTATATCCGCAAGGACGCAAAGAAGCCGGATGATGAGTAGAATATACGAGTCATTGATGTTTGTCGGACAACTCCGGCAGTGGAGGTAGATACCATCTCCCTCACATCCACTCAAGTGGTGTTTACGTCACCTGAGGCAGATAAGGTGTCTGGTGTTTCAATACACCAAAACAAATATGTACCAGCTTGCGCGTAGCCGCACACAACGCCGACATACGGGGTTTGCCATGCCTTAGCAGGCGTTCATACTGAATCTTGATATCCGGGTTATGGCGTTTCGCCACGATAGCGGCCATATAGAGTTTGGCATGCAGCTGCGCATTACCTGCCTTGGACAACCGTGAGCGCCCGCGTAAGCTGCTACCTGACTCGTGCTGTACTGGCACCAGCCCCAGGAAGGCAGCACATTGGGAAGCTGCATCAAAGGAACGACTGCGCAGCAGTGCTACCATGTGTTGTGAGATCACCGGCCCGACACCGGGGATACTCTCCAGTAATGCCCGATCCTGTTTTAACCCGGGATGCTGATCGATATGCTCATTAATCAAGGTCTCGAGTAGAACCCGCTCAGTGTCCAGTTGCTGGTGCACAGTCTCAATAGAGGTCAGTACCTCAGCAGAGGCTTGGGTGACCTGCGCCTTCTCCAGTCGGTTCAGTTCACGCTGGGTATCTTGTTTTACCGCTTCAAGACGAGCGATCAGGGCCTTTAGCTGGCGTATTTCGGGTGGCTCCGGCTGCCATTGTCGAGGTTGCTGGGTAGCTCCAAAACGCGCAATCACCAGCGCATCCTTTTTGTCTGTCTTGGTGCGTGTCCCCAGACTTTTCGCATAATCACGCATTTGCGCTGGATTGACCACCGATACCCAGGCCCCCGCTTCGTGCAAGGCATAGGCAAGCCCCTCATGATAGATCCCGGTTACCTCCACCACGCAATGTAGCTCGCCTGTCGATTCTCCCGTGTGCTTTTCCATCCAGACCAGCAGCGCCTGATAACCTGACGGCGTATTCGAGAATAACCTGCCAACCACACCGGGAGTATCCACTATGACCGACAAACTTTTTAAATGGGATGACTCCTTCCTGGTTGGGATAGAAGAACTGGACCATGAACACAAATTATTGATCGACGATATCAACAGGCTCCACAAGGAACTGGCCAGGCACGACGAAAAGTCAAAAATATAGAAATGTCTAGGTGATATTTTTGCACGCATGCAGGCTCACTTTGCGCTTGGGGAGCATGTTATGAAGGAACATGGGTATGAGTATTTCGATGAACACAAGCGCGAGCACGAGGAATTGCTCGATAGTTACACCGAATACATGGTGCAGTTCCTGAATGACACTGGTGTTTCTTCTAGCAATCCCATTGAGGATAACCTCAAGCACTGGGTCATAAAACACATTGTCGCCAGCGATAAAAAGATGAGCCTAATGCTACAGGAAAAGGAGTCTTTTAAAACAAAGCTACGAAAATGGATATAGGATTAATAATAGTGGCTGTTAGCTCCTCACCCACTGTCCGTTGAAGTTGAATAAGATCAGAATGAATTGATTCTCCCGGGTTTGCAATAACGTTTCGACAATCTCTATTTTCAATCGTATCTACCGAATAGCCGGAAAGGGCTGGTCGCAGTTACTCGATTGAATTCTGGAATGAGTTCCATGTCCACTGATTTTAATAATACGGTGTTAATTACCTTACGTACCTGCATCAGAAAAAATAAAACTGTATTCAGTTTGATTGATGGCCACACGAATACTGCCTCCATGACCTTCGGCATAGGCTAGCCACCCTGGCTTATGCTGGCATTCTGTAACTTGTGGGTGTTCTTCACCCTTCTTTCCATCAAACCATGCAATCAGCATAGGCTCGGAGACAGTATTAGATACCAAATCCTCCGCTAACCGCCTCGCTAGCGTAAAATCGAGATCTTTTCCTTCTACAGTGATCCTTATTGTTTCAATATCTACATGTTCCATATATGCATCCCGTACAGACCTCCTAATGTTTGAGTTGAAACAGCGGCGGTCGTGTTATGCCATCATCTATTCAAATGACGTGTTACGCGAAAGCATTACTCCTTTCTTTTATTCTCTTCTCGCCATTTTTCGTAGCAATCCAGACCGCAAAAGTACAACACATAGTC
>JBDLIZ010000707.1:0-3133 GCA_039714615.1 Pseudomonadota bacterium
CAGCATCGACCGACTTCGTCCTCAGCCCAATAAACACGCCGCCTGCTGCCGACGAGCACCTCGGAACTATACATAGTTTGGAACTATACATAGGGGTCGGGTCCTGTCATTCGCTCGTCCGACGAGGATATCTTTACGCGCCCACCAATTATATTGCAGCGCAATAGGCGCAGTCGGCCAACTCCGGCCCTTCAACCGGTAACCCTCACGGGCTGCGCTATCCTTCAAGCGGTCATTGCAGCTGCATTCACAGTCATTATCTCGGGGCGGCCAGTGATAAGCGCTGCTCGGATACCGCTGGGCGGCCGATGTAGCGGCGCAACCGCTCGAGCTTTTTTTTCCGCTCATATGTCACGGCCTACGGCCCAATCGGCGGACGCATCGGACCGTAGCCAGTAGAAAAGGCAAATTGTTGATCCGGATCAATGCCGCGAAACTTTGCCCAGTGCTTAATAAAAAATGGAGTTTTGTGCTGGCAAATCTGGGGAGGAGCCATGATTACCGAACACCCCTCCCGAGTCTGTGCAAAATATGGGTTCGGTAAACAACTCACCGAACCCCTTAGCCATTAGACGCTACAGTCAGTCGCCGTCTTCATATTTAAAAGAGACGTGGACTTTTGCGCGGTAAGCGACGATCTTGCCGTCTTCCACTTTTACGTCGAGGTTGTCAACCTCGGCGATACGCAACTCTCGCAAATGTTTGGAAGCTTGAGCTATTGCATTCTGGGTCGCTTCCTCCCATGAGTTGGCACTGCTGCCGATGAGTTCGATGACTTTATAAACACTGTCAGGCATAGGACACCTCCCAATTAGGTTTTATGTAAAGCACGTGCACGTGGAATTTTTCATTCTCACTAACCCCGTACGCTTCTAAGTATACCTGAATCCGCGAGCACGGGGAGGATGGTGGTTGGAAGTGTCTAAGAGGCTTAATAGAGTGAAAAAATATGCGGTGCGATGGTCTCCATGACACCCAATGAACGCAGATTAACCTCTGTCAACGTCGTCTCCACATCGTCTGGCGAAAGCCTGGTGACCAACCATACTCAGTAGCGTAAGACCTCGAAAGCAGACATTGCCTTGCCTCAGGCGAATGGCGGCTGTGGGTCGCTATGTATAGCTATACATAGCGACCCAAAGAGGAAGTTCAGTTTCTTGAATTGAATGTCTGAAAACAGCGTAAACGTGCAATTTGGTAGAGGGTGCTGCTCACTCGGAAATAGCGGTTTCGAGGTTAATCAGGCGGCGGAGAAGTCACACTGACTTCTCCACCTCAGCGGATGATTGCTTTAACCTATTTGTGTACAACATTGTTATCCGGGATAGAGGCGGTGTGGCTCACCCCAATTTTTTGCGCAAAGTTTACTGCACACTCGGACGACGCTTCTGCCAACTTCTTTTTCAGCAGTTCGGCACCATTTTCCATTAATTCGTCATAGGTCGGTGATTGCTCGGAGTACGCTTCATTGATCAGGCAGCGTTCCGAGCTGATAACGCGTTTGTCTTTGGCGTTGATCAATCGCGCCTGAGCTACGTAATTGACTTTATATTTGGTCTTGAAAGGGTAGTACATAGTACCCCAGCCAAAGGTCCTTACATCCAGCACTATACCCTCGTTGGAGGCCATGGCGGCTACATCCTCGGGGTTGCTCTCATAGGGTCTGATTTCGTCGATGATGGTGATATCGCTGATCTGGTAGGTCTCTGACAGGTCTTTGGTCAAGCTGGCCTTGATGTTGATGGCAGGGTCCACCAGCTTGTGCTCTTCCACCAGTGCCTTGCCTTCGGAAACAGCAGCGGCTACACCAAAGACTGCAAAGGCGCCTTTGGTATTAGTCATGGGCAGAAATGGATCAGGCTCATAGTGGACAACGGTCAGCTTGCTTTCGTATAACGATCTTGCCGTTCGTAGATCGGATTGGTATGGCGGGAGTTGGCCGGATGCTGACTGTGAAGCAGGTGGTGGCCAAAGGGGAATATCGGTTCTGGAGCCAGATTGATTTAGGGTGTTGGTATGGAATCAGGCGGTTACGAAGAAATCGAACATTATCAACTCTGCTTAGGGATAAGTGTTGGCAAAAATATTACATTTCCCGTAGTTGGTTTTTCCCAGAACAAGGTGAAGAACATAGGCCAGGGAAATAATTTATATAAATGACAGAGGGTTGGATGTTCGTCGACTAGATATGACGACGACTGGCTTCAGATTTGCGTGTCACGGTATGCGAGTGATCGGTCGTTCAGAGGAGCCCGGTCGTAACAACATGCAACAAGGAGAAGATATCATGGCGAGAATTCTAATCAACGATCTAGAGGAAAGTGTGGTACTGGACAGGAAAGCGATGAGGCTGCTAGGTGGAGGACAGAGTCGCGTGTCACGCCGTAGCCGTACGAGGATCTTACGGTGGGGGGGCGTCGGGAAGGCCGGCCGGGCGCAAGCACGGCGGTTTATACCTCCCTGGCCGTTCCTGTTTAATGATGGGAAATGGGATGGGAGCTAGGCGCGTAGCCGTGGTGAGTAGGGGGTTGGTAGCGTGATTGTGTTTACCACAAGGTTCGGCGGGGAGCAGGCTAACGATGGCCGTTGGGTGGTCGCGCCGAGGCCGTGAGGTCTGATTACTTCGGGGGTGGGTGACTGGCGTACTGATAGTCACCTGCCCCTTTTGCCACTAATTCTAGGCCTGGACGGTCGGGGCTTCGCAAGCCGAAGGAAGAACCCATCGCCCGTCTATTTCTTCCAACCATTCAGTCCACCCGGGCGGGGGTGGTGGCATTGGGCAACTCTAGTCAGACCACACTCAGTCCAGACCCTACCCACTGCCACCAGCGCCGCACATAGTCACCCAGAATGACCGCGCCCGCGGGTGCGGTTTTCTGTTGCTCATAAAGCCGGTGTAGACGTGCGACGAAATTCTCTATCGTCTTTGTTGCCACGTTGAGTTGGGTTTCGGTGAACTGCATAGGGATTGTAGTTGGCTACGGTAGGTACCGCGACAGGATATGGATTGTGAAGAAGGCCGAGCTTCCGCTTCTGTTAAGGGTTGTCAGATGCCTGCCCCCAGCAGCAAGCAGTTCAGTACACACGAGCCCTCAGCGGGCAGGCGTCTGATAAGCCTCGAGGGAGGAAACCG
>JBDLIZ010000708.1:0-3130 GCA_039714615.1 Pseudomonadota bacterium
ACCGTAAACGCCGGGGGCGCAGGGGCCCTGTTCATGGGCGCCGGTGGATACGATGTGGCGCTCGCAATGGCCACCGGCGAATACAGCCTGCCCATGCCCAAGATCGTCAAGGTCAACCTAACGGGAAGACTCAACAAGGGCGTAATGGCCATGGACGTGATCTTGAAGATGCTGGAACTGGTAGGCGTCAAGGGCGGCAAGGGTACGGTCTTCGAATACGCCGGTCCCGGGGTCGCCACGCTATCCCTGACCGAACGGGCGACCATCACCAATATGGGTGCCGAGATGGGCGCGACCACGTCCATCTTCCCCAGTGACGAGCAGACCCGGGAATATCTTGAAGGCCGCGACCGGGGTGATGACTACCGACCGCTGGCCGCCGACGAGCAAGCCCAGTACGAACGGGTCATCGATATCGATCTTTCCGCCTTGGAACCACTGATCGCCATCTACCCCTCCCCCGGCAATGTGGAAAAAATTTCCGCCCATGCCGGAACCAAGGTCCAACAGGTCTGCGTGGGCAGCTGCACCAACAGTTCCTTCGAGAATATCGCCTCGTTTGCCGAGATGCTCAAGGGCAAACGGGTGGTGGTGGACACCCTGCTCTATCCCGGTTCGCGCGCCGTGGCTATGCAAGTGGCCGAGTCTGGATATTTGACCTCCCTTTACGCCTCTGGCGTCAGGGTCATGGAAAACGGCTGCGGCGCCTGCATCGGTCAGGGTGGCTCACCACCCAGTGGTAGCCTGTCACTGCGCACCTTCAACCGCAATTTTCCCAAACGATCCGGCACCAATGATGCGGAAGTACACCTGGTCAGTCCGCTGGTGGCGGCAGCCAGTGCCCTGACCGGCGAAGTCACGATACCTGAACTCGATGCACCAATAGAGTTCGCCCAGAGCAAACCAGTCATCGACACAGCTTCCTTCATCATGCCCATTCCACCGCAAGAGGCAGTGGACGTAGAGGTGACCCGCGGACCGAATATTATGCAACTTCCGGATTTCGAGGCCCTGCCCGAGCGCCTGGAGGGTGAGATCCTGCTCAAATTGAGAGACAATGTCAGCACCGATGATATCCAGCCGGCCGGCGCCTTCCTGCCGCTACGCTCCAACGTGAAGGAATACGCCATGCAGGCCACCTTCACCATGGTCGACAAGACCTTCTCCCGGCGGGCCGTGGCGGTGCGGGATGCCGACCAACATGGATTTATCGTGGGTGGCGAAAACTACGGTCAGGGCAGTTCCCGCGAACACGCTGCGCTGTGCCCCCGGTGGCTGGGCGTCAAGGCGGTCATTGTGGCGCAGTTCGCCAGAATTCACGTAGCCAACCTGGTCAATTTCGGCATCGTACCACTCATTTTCGCTGATGTAGCAGATTACGATAAGATCAACCAGGGTGACCGGGTAGCTGTCGATGTCTCCAGCCTGGAAGGAGATTTAATATTGGAGGCAGGCGAGCAGAGGATCCCCCTGAAGCCGGCCTTTGGGCCTAAGGATATCCCTACCCTGAAGGCTGGCGGCGCATTGTCTTTCTTTAAGCTCCATCACTAGTGATTCATTCCCCGGTCCTTTTTGGTTTGATGGGCAAGCCCATCTCAACACCGGAAAGGATCGGGGCCCTTCTTTTCTCGGCTGTTTCAGCTGGCAAATCCAGTTCGATGACGACTTTTACAAGAGGATCATAAGATATAGGTCATGAAATGGATCGATAAAATACCTTTACTACCGCTGATGATAATCGCCCTTGCCCTGGGGCTTGCACCCTTCGTTCCTGAGCCCCATTTGTGGCAAAAACTCAAAATGCTGGCCGAGGGCACCCTAGTGCGCCCGCTGGACATCTTCGATCTCGTTTTTCATGCCGCGGGCCCCATGCTGCTGATGATTAAGCTCCTCAGAACCGGCATGCTTGCTCGAGAAAATCGCTAATCATTCATTTACCGGAGGCAGACCGCCATGCAGTTCACGCTTGATGAATTGTGCCAGCAACTCGGTGGAAAGATCTCCGGAGTGGGCGATATAAAAATTTCTGGCGTGGCCTCGCTTGATGGTGCTCGAGCGGGTGAAATCAGCTTTGCGGATAACATTCGCCAGTTGGAAAAGGCTCAAAATTCTCAGGCCGATGCCCTGGTCGTCGCTCCAGATTTTCCACATTGTCCCAGCAAGAATCTAATCCGAATCGACAAGCCGCGACACGCCTTCGTGAGAATCATGAAGCTATTTGAGCAAAAACCCCAACTACAGCCCGGCATCCATCCCTCGGCGGCAATCGCCGAACACGGTGTTGAACTCGGTGAAAGAATCGCCATAGCCGAACATTGCGTGATCCGCAACGACGTCTCCATCGGTAACAGAACGTGTATCGAGTCGGGGGTGCATGTGGGTGTAGGGGTAAAGATCGGAGAGGACTGCTGGGTGGGACCGAATGTAACCCTCATGCATGGAACGCAGATCGGAGATCGCGTCACCCTACACGCCGGTTCGGTTATTGGAGGCGATGGGTTCGGTTACCTGTGGGCGGGGCATGGTCATGAAAAGATCCCCCAGCTCGGTACGGTACAGATCGACGACGACGTAGAGATTGGTTGTAACGTGTGCATCGACCGCGCCACCTTCGGCAAGACCCACATCCGACAGGGCAGCAAGATCGACAACCAGGTTCAGATCGCCCACAACAACGATATTGGCAAACACTGCATCATCGTCTCACAGGTGGGGATCTCCGGCAGCGTCACTCTAGGTAAACGCGTTACCCTGGCTGGTCAGGTCGGGGTTGCGGATCATGTCCGCATCGGTGACGGTGCCACCGTAGGTGCCGCCGCCGGGGTGACTAAAGATATTAAGCCGGGAGAAGTCGTTTGGGGCACGCCCGCCCGGCCAATGAAGAAGACCTTAAAAGAGCTTGCCAGCCTTGCCAAACTACCGGATCTTAAACGTCAAGTAAAAAAGCTGTCTGAGCGCCTGAAAGCGCTGGAGCAAAGGCTGGATGAAAAAGAGTGAACTAGTGTAAGTGATCATATTTATGTAGCACAAGGGGACCGATCAAAAACCAGGGGTATATCTTTACACATGCCCACGTCTGCACTGCTCTGAATCGGCAGAATCAGAAGCCATAAACGGCGTAGAACTACAG
>JBDLIZ010000709.1:0-3128 GCA_039714615.1 Pseudomonadota bacterium
GTTACTCGGCATTCGATTTTTGGATCGGCGAGTGGGTCGTCCAGCAAAACGGTCAATTTGCTGGTACCAACAGTGTCCAGCCGACCCTCGGACACTGCACGATCTTCGAACAATGGGAAGGTGCTGGAGGAACGTTTGGCAAGAGCTTTAACTACTACGACCCGGGCCACGATCACTGGCGCCAGATCTGGATCAGTGACAGCGGTTCATTTATAGAGTTCACCGGCGAGGCACGCGACGGTGGCATTTTCTTCACTGCGGAAACCGTCGATCCTGCAGACGGAAGCGTGACACATCACAAGTTTGAGTTCACCAGGATCTCTATTAATGGTGGTGAAGACGGCGTACGGCAGTATTGGGAAACATCTACCGATGGCGGTAAGACCTGGCAGTCCATTTGGGATGGTCGCTATGAGCGAAAACCTTAAGCTCGCAAGTCATTTTTGACTTGATACGTAACTCATCGTATTAATTCACCGATGACCAATGCACCAGACCAGGCCGTTGAGCTGCAATCCATTATCAGGTGTCCCAGCTGTGGGCATCAGGAAACGGAGTCCATGCCAACTGGCGCCTGCCAGTTCTTTTATGATTGCAAGGGCTGCGGCGAGTTGCTCCGCCCGTTGCCGGGCGATTGCTGCGTCTATTGTTCTTACGGTTCCGTCAAATGCCCACCGATTCAGCGTGGCGATGGTTGAGCGCAGACTCTAGGGAGTAACCCAGCCCCCGGGCATCACCGCATCCAGGCTACTATTAATAACCATATGCAGCCATATGCTTAAGCCATAACCCAGCGCTATCGCCGGCGTCCAGCGAAGATGCGTGAAAAAGGTGTACTGGCCGCGTGCTTGCCCCATCAGAGCAATTCCAGCTGCGGAACCAATTGAGAGAAGGCTGCCACCAACACCCGCCGTTAGCGTAACCAGCAACCATTGCTGGACACTCATGACGGGGTTCATCTCCAGGACGGCAACCATTACCGGAATGTTGTCGATGAGCGCAGACATCACACCGACCAATACGTTCGCGATAGTCGGGCCAAGCTGGCCATAAAGATAGGCGGAAGTGTGATCCAGATAGCCTATGAAGCCCAGACCGCCGACACACATAATGACACCGAAGAAGAACAACAGCGTGTCCCACTCAACTCTCGCAACCTCACGGAAGCTGTCGAACGGCGATGTATCGCCTATTTCGCCATACATTTTTCGATCGAATGCCGTCACCCCGAACGTTCTGCGCAAGTAGTAGCCGAAGAACTTGAGGGCAGCCAGTCCCGTCATCATGCCGAGGAATGGCGGCAGGTGCAGGAAATTATGGAACGACACTGCCGTTGTGATGGTGCCTAAGAACAAGAGCATGATGCGTCTGGCACCACGCTTCAACCCAATAGCGTCATCTTGGCCGGGTTGCGTTGGCATACTTATTGGCACTGCCAAAGACATCATGGCGGCGGGAATAACGAAGTTGACCACGCTTGGAAGAAAGAGCAACAGGAAGGTCTCAAAACCGATAATGCCGCGCTGCCAGACCATCAGCGTTGTAATATCACCAAATGGGCTGAACGCGCCACCCGCATTTGCGGCTACGACAATGTTTACACAGGCAACACCAATAAATCGGGGATTTCCCTGGCCAACGGCCATTACCACCGCGCACATGACAAGAGCGGTGGTCAGGTTATCGATAACCGGAGAGAGGAAGAAGCTCAGCCAACCGGTAATCCAGAACATCGTGCGATAGGAATACGAGCGCTGTGCCAACCAATAACGGAGGGCCAGGAAAACATTGCGCTCGCTCATGGCATTGACGTACGTCATGGCAGCAAGCAAAAACAGGAATAGTTGCGCGAACTCTGCAAGATAGTCGTGCACGGCTTCCGCCACCGCATCCGGATGCTCGGTCCCTGTGTATTGATACGCGACCAACCCCCAAATAATACCCGCCGCAAGCATGACGGGTTTTGATTTGCGAAGGTGCGTGAACTCTTCCGTAATGACGAGACCGTACGCGGCAACGAACAAGGCGATTGCGGCGATCCCCACCCAATGTGCCGTTAGATCCATTGGTCTATGTGTTCCTTCATCGTTCAGGCGACAAAACATCGACTGTCCCACGTTTTCGCAATCTGAACTAGCCCTGTGTACGGACAAGCTTGCAAATAGTAGTGACCATATGTACCATGTCACGACATGGGACAACTGGGACATACTCAGACTATGGAAATCATCATCGACCTCGCCGACCCGAATCCGCCTTTTGCTCAGCTAATTGGGCAGATCAAACAAGCCGTGAACAGCGGTCAACTCGGCCCCGGCGAACAACTGCCTTCGATTCGGCAACTTGCCGGTGACCTCGATCTAAACAGTAAAACAGTTGCGAAAGCCTATCGATTGTTGGAACGAGATTCGGTCATTCAATCACGAGGATACCGAGGGACGTTCGTTCATCCGGAGGGCAGGGCGAACAGTTCTGTGGATTTGAGCGTTTGGGTGATGACCCAGTTGAAAGAATCAATCGCGGCATTCAGGGAATCGGGCGTGACAGATCCCGAGATCCGTATTGCCTTCGGCAATGCGATGAGTAACCGCGACAATTAAGGAGCTTGAAAGTAATGGCATGGTCAAACAATATTTTCTACATTATCTTCCTGAGTCAGATTCTTCTGCTCTCATATTTCCTTCCCAGGAAGCTCCTGGGTCGCATGCGGCATGTTCTCGAAACCTACCCGCCCGCCGAGTATCCGAAACTTTACCCAAGGCCGGTCGAGCATTACCGAATTGCACATTGGGCGTTCAAGATCGCCTGCCGTTGCGTACTCGCTCTCGGCCTCGTGCTTCTATTCTCGATCATGTTCCTGGTGGACCACAGTACATTTGCCGATGACGGATTCATTTCTGAGGCGTTTCCGGCGGCGTACGGCCTCATTCAGTTCCTGCCGCTTATGGTGCTGGAGCTCTCGGAATTCAGCCATCTCAAGCTGATGCGAAAAACCAATACCAGTCCAAAACGAAGGGCTGATCTGCACCGACGCCGGCTTGGCGATGCTGTGTCACCAAAACTACTCGGGCTGGCGCTGTTTCTATTGCTCGCCTGTATTGCTTACGACTTCTATGTGCACGACTTTG
>JBDLIZ010000710.1:0-3127 GCA_039714615.1 Pseudomonadota bacterium
TGTTGAGATTGGTCGACGAACTTGATGCCTAACGAACAAGGTTAGATTGTGTGAGCGAAGCGAACCACAATCTGAACCGTTTGTTGGACGAGCCCGTGGACAGGCGGATGGGAGGCTTTATATAAGAAAATATCTTTTCGAAATCCGCTCGTCCGGCAGGCTTGCCGAAAGCAGCAAGTCTCAAGAACAAGGGCGAATCGTCGCCGTTGCGGCGACTTCAACAGGAAATGGATGCTTCTTTGTGTATTTTACTCGAATTCAGGCCGAGCGCACCCCTCGGCTTGAGGCTACCGATCGCCAACCATTCGAATTGTAAGGAGATGTTTACATCACCTGTAACCTCGGCCCCGTTAGCCGACAGGCGCCGGCAGTGCGGACGGGAACAGGCGAGGAATCCGCGTTTTCACGATGTTCATGGCGGCGCCACAGCAAGGACAGGTGAGTCTGGGGCGCTGTCCGAGCGATGGCTGAGCCAGAGTCGGGCGCAGTCTGAACAGCCATCGAATCAACGCAATCAGGCGCTTGCTGTTGGAGTGCAAAAACCCGAAGTTGCGCGCACGCCGGAACCCTTTGGGCAACACATGCTGCAGGAACAACCACAGGAACGTCGCGCCGGAAACCGTTCTTGTGCGCATCTTTTGGGTCTTGCCGTCCTGATAACGGAAGGTCACCTGACCGTCTTGGCAGGCGATGATATCTTTTTCCTGGATGACACCGCGGTACAGATAACGGCCAAGATAGACCAGCGCCTTCTCGCCGGTGCCGACGGACTTGCAGTCCACCACCCATTTGTCGGGGTAGCTGGGGGGAAGCTGGAGTCCTTCCTGCATGATGGCCTCGAGCATCTTGGCACGGAAGACCTTGGCCAGCGCCTTATGATTGAATAGATAGCCGGATTTTTTCTTGCGTTTGGCGCTCTTGGTTCGCCACAGCCGCTTGTCGGCATCGATCGCCGCAGCGGGCATCACCACATGGACGTGCGGGTGGTAATCGAGGCAGCGCGAATGGGTGTGCAGCACCGTGATGGCGCCGGCGCTTCCCTGCAGCTGTTGGTCGTTCTCGGTAAAGGTTTTGACGGTTTCCCAGCTGCAGCGGGTGAGCAACGAATAGAGCACCCGTTGATGGTGCCACGCCAACGATCTCAGTTCCTGCGGCAGGGTGAAGGTCAACAGGAAATACTCGGCGGGCACCTGTTTATTCAACTGGCGTTGCAGCCACTGCTGACTCTCGTGGTTCTGGCAGTGAGGACAGTTGCGGTGACCGCAGGAGTGGGGCACGAAGATCTGGCAGTCACACTCGGTGCATTGTGCCTGCATCAGAGGGCTGAGCGAGGTACGGCAGGCCTTCATGGCGGCCAAAGCCTGGCGATGGCCCGGCAGGATTGTCCCCTGGTATTGCGCCAGGAAGTCGGTTTCGAACGTTTGGATGATCGATGAGAGCAGGATCATTTGATCGTCCCCCATTCGATCGAAAAGCTGTTCATCACCTCATTGATGACCTGCTGTGCGTTTTGCTCCGTGTTGGACGTCAGGTGAGTATATTTGGCGGTGGTGAGGATGGAACGATGGCCGAGAATTCTTTGCACCTCGAGCAGGTCGACGCCCGCTTCGATCAGGTGAGTGGCATAGGCGTGACGAAGGCTGTGGGGAGTGATCTTTTTTTTATCCCGCAGTCGGACACCACCTTGCGCAGGGTGATCTGCACGCCGCCACGATCGAGCGGACTGGTGGCGCGATGAGCCGCTTTCAGGCCGCCGTGACGATTTGGGAACAGCAGCGCGGGATTGCGATGCAGTTGCCAGAAGCGGCGCAGCAGATCCAGCGTCGTCTCCGGGAGGGGAACTAAACGATCTTTGTTGCCCTTCGAGTCGCGGATATGAACGCGCTGCCGGTGCGCATCGATATCGCCCACCTGAAGGCGCAAGCCTTCGCCGAGTCGCAGACCTAAGCTGTAGACAGTGAAATAGAAGACCCGATAACTCAGCGTGCGGGTTGCCATGAACAGCCGCTGGGCCTCCTCGACGGTGACAATATCGGGCAGCCGTTGGGTCTTCGGCGGCTTGATCAGATCCACATTCACCCAGGGCTTATGCAACACATGGGTGTAGTAGAATTTAAGGCCGTACAGGTCGAGCTTGACGGCGCTCCAAGAGTGGCTGTCGAGCAGGTCGGTGAAATAGTCGGTCAATTGCTGTTCCGACAGATCATCGATCCGATGGTCGAAATAGGCACCGATGCGGCGAACGGCGCGCGAGTAGGCTTCGATGGTTTTCGGCTGCAGGCCCTTGAGCCGAAGGTGCTTGAGATGGTTTTGGTACTTTTGCTTGAAATTTGATTCAGATGGTGCTGACATGGTGATGTAGCCTCATGATTCTTGGTGGGATGATCCCTCGTATACGAGGGCATGAGGCTACATTTTAACTTCGATTGGGCGGCGTGGTTTTTCTCCGCGATAGCGGCTTCGTCCAACAAAACACTAAACCCGAGCGCAAAACCTTTTGCTTCTTTTGTGGTTTGGTTGTAAATTAAGCTAATCGTGCATTGTTAGCTTCTCTGGAACGTTTTGCGCCGGGTTAGTGTAACGTTAGGCTTGCGAATATCAGCCCTCGTTTGCAAGTCTAGCGTCTAGAGCTGAGGGCGTTGGGAGGTTTGTTATGAAACACACTCTGTAGGGCATGGTGACGGTATTCCTATTAGCTATGTCTGTTTCTTTCTCATATTCATTGGCTGGTCCGAATCAAGATACTAACAATCTGCGAAATACTAGTATAGAGCAAGAAGCTGCAAAAAACGGTACCAGTTCATCCAATAACCAAGGAACTGGGTCACAAGATACTAAGGAACAAAATAAGTTTCTAGACCAGATTGACACGATTTTATTTATCGGCATAGCTATTCTTGCTATTGCTGGACAAAGACCGCTAGCTTTTGGTTTGTTCATATTATTACTGTTTAAGCAGTTCTCTTGAACGCCACGGCTTGACTAATTGTGGAATAATGGGGTCAGACTCGAATTACTCACTGATTCTTGCTATTATGCAACCATCTTAATCAGGAAGGGAACTGATGGCACGCCTCCCACGCCATTTTGTCAAAGGCCAGGCTCTACATATTATCCAGCGGGGCAA
>JBDLIZ010000711.1:0-3125 GCA_039714615.1 Pseudomonadota bacterium
GAAGCCACATTTGAGACCCTGGTCAGGCAGGCCTTTTCACAACGTCGCAAGACACTGCGTAACACCCTGCGTGACTTGCTGGATGTCACCGATATTTCCAGTCTGGGGATTGACCCGTCGGCACGTGCCGAAACACTCGACATGAATGACTTCGCTGCACTCGCCAACCGGTTGGAAGAAATTCGGGAGTCGTAACCACCCGCCCAACAGTATTTGCAAAACCATTCAGGCAATTCGCGCCTGCAAGGCGCTCCTACGCCAGTTGAAACAACTGTAAGAGCGTCTTGCAGGCGCGAATGCCCTGTTCACAATTTCCAGCTTCAACAACGCCCTTTTTTTGCCTGCCCAGGCGGACAGAATCGGGACGCCGGGGGGCTATCGTAATCATGTCTGTCGTAATAGTTCACGTTGTTATAGTGCGACTTCTCAGATGATCTGTAGTAGTGTGGCTCTTTGTCTGTATTGACAGCCGCGCCAACTGCGCCACCCAGTGCGCCACCGACAATAGCGCCGTTCCGGCCACCGAGCTCGTTGCCTAGTGCCGCACCGGCGGCGCCACCTACACCACCACCAATCGCCGCATCAAGGGTGGAACTGTCTGCGTGTGCTTCAAATGCCACGAGGCCTAATACAATAACAAGATGTTGTAATTTCATGGGATCACTTCCTCCAGCTCAGGGTAGAAAACAGTCTTGATTTTCTCATCTGTCACCGGAAAAGCAGTGATCGGGATCACGACACGGGGCATGCAGCACTGATGGTCGAATGAATTCGACCCTACAAACGGTAACCTGCTTACGAATTACGATTCAAACTCAAGAGTAACCTTGATGGCCTTCAGATATTTCTTCTCTTGCACCAGGTCTGCCCGCGTCAGGGCATGCTGATCCAGCCAGCCTTCAGGAAATTCCAATTGCACCTTGCTGTTCCTGGCAGTCATTGATATTTCCGGCATCTGCTCGTCTCTTCGACCGCGACGTAACAGTACAGCGATACGTAATACAATACACAGACGCATAACAGGTTCTATCAACGCCTCACTGAACTCATTGAGGATACTCGATGGGAACTTGTAACGGTGTGCACGTATAAGTGTCGCCACGATTTGCTGTTCACTGCGGGTAAATCCCAGCAGGTCTGAATATCGCACAATATATTCGCCACGTTTCTGATGCTTACTGTGTGCAATGGCAAGGCCGATTTCATGCAAACGGGCAGCCCATATCAGGCACTGCCTGTAAGTCTCATTCTTATCCAGCTTCCAGCCACGCGCCAGTTGCGAGAAACAGTCAACAGCGGTTTCCTCAACACGGGCCGCCTGCTCCAGGTCGACCTGGTAACGTGTCATCAGGGCAGAGACACTCTGCTCACGGACACTATCGTGCTCGGTTCGTCCTATCCGGTCATACAACAGCCCTTCCCGCAAAGCGCCATCCGATGCCCACAGGCGCTTTATTTTCAGGCCATCGAACACGGCAGTCAGTGCGGCCACCCCGCCCGGAAAAACAGGCGCCCGGTCTTTACCGAGCCCCTTCAGGTCAAGTACATCGATATTGCCTGCCTTTACCAGCGCATCCTGCAGTTTGCCGAGTGCCTCCGGGGTAATGCCATCGTCACTCCATCCCTGGGCGATGACGACCTTTTCAATCGTACGAATCGTACCGGATGATCCAATTGCCTGCTCCCACCCTATGCGACGATAAGCCTTCTCATACGGTTCGAGATGCCGGCGCCCTTCTGTAATGGCCTTCTTCATGCACTTGCGAGTGATCGACCCGTCCTTGAAGAATTTCAGACTCAGGCTGACACAACCGATGAAGACACTCTCAAGGTGCAATGGCTGGTAACCACGGCCAATGATCAGTTCAGTACTGCCACCGCCAATATCAACCACCAACATGCGCCCATCAATGCTCCGGACACTGTGGGAAACACCAAGATAGACCAGGCGCGCCTCTTCCTGTCCACCGATAATCTCAATCGGATGTCCGAGTGCCTGCTGTGCCAGCCAGATAAATTGTCTTGCATTACCTGCACGACGCAGGGTATTGGTTCCCACTACACGCACCTGGTCCGACGGGATATCACGCAGGCGCTCACCAAACCGTGACAGGCAGTCAGTCGCCCTTTGTATCGCCTCGTCAGTCAGGTTCACATTTTCATCCAGACCGGAGGCCAGTCTCACCATTTCACGAATACGATCAATGACTTCGAGTTCGTCACCGACGATACGCACCACCTTCATATGAAAACTGTTTGAGCCCAGGTCAACGGCTGCCAGGAATGGCATTTCAGGTGAGAGATCAGAATCGGTCGGTGTTGGCATTTGTTATCGCTTTTTTCACAGATTAGAGTGATGCACGGTAATGCCATTCTACTGCTTCTCTTGCCAGTCTCCAATTTTGGCTATTCCCTTATCCAGCGGATAGATAACCGTTGTAGGGCCGAATTTATTCGGCCAACAGCCTGGTCGAATGAATTCGACCCAGTTCTGCTAACAGAAGGAATACGTTGAGGATACTTCAGGGCTACCAGGGAACGCGCACAGACAGAAAAAAGGTCGGTGATGATGCTACCTGCTGCACATTGGTGCGGCTGGACGTTACTGGTTCGTATATATAAGGGTTGGTTTGGTATGACATATGAAAGCCGGCGCCATGCTTGCTTACCGGTGTGAGCTGGACTTCCTGGTCCCGTATATCTGCCAGACTCAGCGTATTGTAGAACGGCTCGGCTGCATCGACCGCCGATGTCATCAACACGGCCAGACTCACCAGTATAGCCAGCAAGATTAATGGATCCAGCTTGCGGTGTGTGTGCTTGTCTCTGAACATGGCGGACCTCGATACGGACAGCAGGTTGATCTCTGTGCCATCAATTTCTCACAGGGTTGCCATTATCCTGGGCCATCAGGCACATTATTTCTGCTGAACCGGTCACATTCTCAGATTTTCAGCCTCAAGTTCAGGATATGGCCACTTGGGGGTGTGCAAATGGTCATTAATCCGGGCAGTCAGGATTTTGTCACCATGGAACGGAAAGGGTATGCTTGTGGTCAGGAATCTGTAGAATCCGCAACCAAATATTATGGAAATCGAAAACACTCACAACATCATCGTCGAAGT
>JBDLIZ010000712.1:0-3123 GCA_039714615.1 Pseudomonadota bacterium
ATAAAAGTTGTGCCAGTACCCGCTGCGGTCTGGTTATTCGGCAGTGGCTTTATCGGACTGGTGGGTGTGGCTCGCCGCAAAAAGTCAGTGGAATTGTTAAAACAGTACAAACAAAGACGGCGGCTTCGGTCGCCGTTTTTGTTTGTGCTAAAGGTCTGTTGTTGGCCGGTTACCGTCTTCGCCCTCCATTACAAAAATCTGTCAGAAGGGAGCTAGGAACGGCAGGTGTCAGACCGTACCCGGTCGTTAAGTAAATAACTATCAGATAATTAACTAAAAGGAGGGAGACGACCCGAAACAGACGTACAGGAGTTTTGCTTAAAATGTCAGGAACGTACTGGAAGTTGCAGTTCATGTCGGCCTGCACTGCATGTAAGTACATACACGTACTATCTTTCCTTCAGGGATGTACTAGACTCAGTTTACTTTCCTCTCTCTATTTGCTTCACCAGAAGTAGTGAATTGAATGTGGATACTTTACCCAGGGAATTAACTGTGTGATTTAGCTGGATGAGAGGTATCGATCCCTAACTGGTATCCGATTACTTTAACCGCAGTGGTAAGCGGGAGCTGGAGGGATAAGATCATGAAAACTAAATGGCTTTACATGACCTCAGTATTGATGTGTGCAAGCTTGGCAACATCAATTGTGTTGGCAGATTCTAGTCAGGGCAATCTCGAAGTTAATTTGAAAATCCTGGCCATAAACGATTTCCACGGCAACATTGCCACTTCCTCTGGTAACTTCGGTGGAACCGGTCGCGCTGACTTTCTCGCAACCAATATACAAGCCGCTGAAGAAGGGGCTGACAACTCGATCTTGGTTTCCGCCGGCGACCTCTTCGGTGCCTCGCCGCTCATATCTGCACTATTCCACGACGAGCCGACGATTGAGGCAATGAACCTGATCGGTTTGGATATCAACGCCGTGGGACACCACGAGTTTGATGAGGGACCGGATGAACTGCTCCGAATGCAGAATGGGGGCAGCCATCCCGTAGATGGCGATCTCGACGGTGACGGGTTCGCAGGAGCTGATTTCGAGTTTCTGTCAGCAACCGTTGTCGTTGATGAAACAGACGAGACGCTCTTCCCTGCATTCACCATCCGCAATTATCAGGGTGTGAGGGTGGCATTCATAGGGATGACCCTGGAAGGGACGCCGTCTATTGTCTCCCCCAGCGGTGTCGCGGGCCTCACATTTCAGGACGAGGTCGATACCGCGAATGCACTGGTCCACGTGTTGCAGCAGAAAATGAACATCGAGTCATTCGTCATCCTGCTCCACGAAGGTGGGTTCTCCAATGGTGGGCTTAACGACTGCGGTACCGAACTAGTCGGACCTATCACTGATATCACAGCAGCTCTGGACGATGCCGTCGATCTGGTCATTGCCGGACACACCAATGACGAATTCGTCTGTGAGGTCGATGGCAAGTGGGTAACCATGGCCGACAATCGTGGTCGCCTGTTCACCGATATCGATGTGACACTAAATCGTGTGACCAAGGACATGACCGTTGTGGCGATAAACAACATTCCGAACTTGCAGGCAGGTGTCTTACCTGATCCCGCCGTCACAGGACTTATCGACAAGTACGACACACTCTCGGCCCCACTCGCTAATTCCGCTATTGGAACGATCACCTCCGACATAGTGCGATCTCCCAACTTTGCTGGCGAGTCTGCACTTGGCGATGTCATAGCCGACGCCCAGCTGGCATCTACATCGCCGGCGGGCTTTGGCGATGCAGTCGTGGCCTTCATGAATCCAGGTGGCATCCGCAATGACCTTGACTTTGCTTCCGGTGGCCCAGAGCTAGACGGCGAAGTGACCATTGGTGAAGCGTTCTCAGTGCAACCTTTTGGCAACAGTCTGGTTACAATGACCCTCACCGGGGCGCAAATCGATACACTGCTCGAGCAACAGTGGGTAGGGCAACCGTTTCCGCGCATCTTGCAGATATCGGCAGGTTTCAGCTATACGTGGGACGCGGCCGCCGTTGATGGTGTCAAGGTTGACCCAGCTTCGGTGGTAATCAATGGTGAGGCGTTAGATCTCGCGGCCTCCTACCGTATCACTGTCAACAGCTTTCTAGCCGCTGGCGGAGAAAATTTCACGGTACTCACGGAGGGCACGGACCGCCTTGGCGGTGAAGTTGACCTCGATGCACTTGTGAATTATTTCAAACTTAATTCGCCAGTTTCTCCGGGACCACAAGACCGGATCACCCGATTGAATTAACAGGTCCAGGCAGCGAGCAAATAAGAGGCAAGCCACTACCCTTCTTTTTTGGCGTAGCGGGCAGCCAAGGGTAGGGTATTGCCAAAATACATCTGCTATGAGTTAGTGAAGTGCCACAAGTGCGGCCGTCATTAGCATGGTTTTATACGCGTGCGATGTGATACCTGACACGCGGAACAGGTAGGGAACGGCAAGTCCTGCTGCGTTCCTGAAGTTCACAGTTCGGCGGGGAATGTCTTTTCCTGGCCGATAGTCGCCTAACAGGAACGCTGCACTAACGTAATTTCTGTGCCCGTGGAACGGCAACATTTTCCGATTCAGGACATTCAGGCAGATGGTTTCTGGGAAGGAAAACCGAGCATATTTAGCGCCGGCAACCTATAAACAGCCCCGCCAGTTTCCATGATAGGTCTTCATAGTATTCAGCTTCGCTTATAAGCCTGTCGTATGTTTTCCAATGCATATGCTTTGGTTTATTTGGGTATACATCATCATGAAGGTTACCACCCAACCGTTTAATACTCTTCCGACTCTTTCGCATCATTCGGTCATATTCTCTTTCCTGCTGGGAGGAATAGGCCAGATCACCGCAATGCCTGCAGCCAAAATACTTCCCAAGTTGGTACAGAATGGCCACCCTACGACCACACCCTCTTATTGGACATAGAAACCATGACCGACTACCACCATAGTTGCAGGAGGTATCGGATAGTTGTACGGGACACTCGACATGCTCACGCTCGCCGCCATTCAACTGATAACTATAGTCCAGCACAATACGGCCATTTTCTGCCCTTAACCCTATACTGCCGGCAGGCTCCCCGTTACAGCTCCATCTATACACACAGCGGGAACCAGGAGACAACCCACCAGAGCGA
>JBDLIZ010000713.1:0-3115 GCA_039714615.1 Pseudomonadota bacterium
TTGAATAGCCCCTCGAGCCTCGCACTGGTGTTTTCCTGGCGAGACCGCTCGGCACGCGCCTGGTTCAGCAGGTTTTGCTGCTGGTTGCGCGCCTGCGCGAAACGAGCTTCGCGTTCGCGCGCTTCCTGGCTGTCGCGTGCCTGGCCGCGCTCGATCTGGTTCAGGAGGTCGTCCATCGACGCTGCATCTTCCTGCGCCTGTACCGCGCCCATCGTTACAAGGGCGCTCGCTACAAATATTGCTATACGTTTCATGATTACGCTCCCCCCGCAGATTCAGGTCCGGGGAACGGAAGCAACAGGAGATCCGGTGCGATCAATTGCCGCGCTATCCGCATTCCCTTGCGAACCTCGTTACGGTGCTCGCTTCCAAGCAGTTCGTAACCTCGGGTCTCGGGATTGTACCAACCCGTGATGTTCGTATCGTCTGACTGGAAGTAGAGGCCAATCCGGCCAATACGAAGCATGTTGTACTCCCTGACCGCGTCATCGATGTTAAGTGACTCCCTGTACCACTCACTGGAAGTACCGAAGTCCATTTCGATCTGGTAGGCCTCCATCACCTTGCGGAATTTTTCCGCGACGCTCACGTCGGAACGCTCCATGATCTCCTTGAGGTCGACCACACGCTTGTCGCGTTCAGCAATCAGAAAAGGAATATCAAGAGCGATGGACTGCTCGAGCCCGTCGATCATCCTCTCCATCAGCGGGAAAATCTGGCGGTTAATGACGTCGACCTGCTCCACGGACAAGTCGATGTCATCGAGCGTCGCCTGCTGACCGTTGGTCTGTGCGGTCATCAGGCGGTTGTAGACCTTGAGACCGTCGATCTCTTTATTAATAGCCCGATAGTCGTCAGCAAGGGAACGTGCCCCTTCGACCACCTGGTTGATCCGCTCCTGCGATTCCTGGGCAAGCTCGAGCCTGCGCAGGTCGGCCCGAAGGACCTGGTCAACGGAAGAGGACTGGGCGAAGACGCTGCCAGCGGCAACAACGATTGCTGCGGCTGCAACAGTCGTAATTTGCCGGCTGCTGTATTTGCACCGTTTCATTGATACTCCTTAATACTTCGAGTTTTAATAGTTATAGGATATCGGGAGAGGGATGCGCAGAAATCACGAGACAAATGCACAACAAACGGACGGACTGCACCCATCTGCATGCAATCCCCCTTGCGCTCGCGACCCTCTCCACTTTCGCCGCGGCGATTGATTTTGGTATTGACCCTTTGTCTTTAATTTTCGGACCGCCTTACCGTGCACTCCCCTGTTGCCCGGTGTCAGCTGGGGTCCCGCCTTGTTGGGCGACAAGAATAACATATGCATTTCATATCGCCAGCCTTGCAGCGACATAACGCGGACCGCCCCAGCTCAGGCAGTAAATGGCATTTGCCGCCATTTCGCGCCGCCAATCACTGCATGAATTGACCGCATTCGTGCCCTCTTTCCACTGACCGTCCGGTCAGCGAAGCGCGGGAGCATACCTTTATATAGACCGTCTGGCCAACTGAAAATCAGCATCGGTCGTTCTTCCCGGAAATCAATGCACCGGAATATCCGCACTCATCGACAGCGGGCCAGGGATCCTTATATCCGGATGGAATTACGGCTCACGTGATCATCTTTTTTAAATCAAATATTTAGGAATACTTATTGAAGTATATTCAAGAAATCAGTCTCGCCATTTCTCGCGACAGGCATTGTCGAACGCAGCAAGGAACAGTCAACGAAGTTCCAACTAATTCGTATCACAAGTAACTGAATTTACTGAGGTTGACATCCCGCCACCCATACAACATGATCCGCGCGTATGAGAACCGCGTTTAGCCTTTGTTTGCAGAGCACCTCCGCCGTCGGCCTGCTCCCTCTGCAGACTGTTCTGTTGCTCCTTACCGGGAGACATGGCGGGTAGCGTAGACGCAGAGATGTTTCATCAACGTAAACCCCGCATCCGGAAAGGATTGTGGGGTTTTTTTTGGCGACAGAATTAGAAGTTTTGATTGTTTAGGAAGAAAGACGATGCAAATGTATTCAGAAGCAGATGTTGATCGTTCCTGTCTCGAGGGCAGGCAGATTACGATTCTCGGCTACGGCAGCCAGGGCCGGGCGCACGCACTCAACCTCAAGGATAGCGGCCACAACGTGGTCATCGGCGCCCGAGCGGATGGTGGCAGCTTTGCAAAGGCTGAAGCCGACGGTTTTGTCGTTATGGAACCGGTCGAGGCCGTAAAAGGCGCTGCTATCGTGGCCATCCTGACGCCGGACACCTCCCAGTCGGCGCTCTATTCGTCGGTCGAGGCCAATATCGACCAGGGTGCTGCCCTGCTTTTTGCCCATGGCTTCAACATCCATTACGGGCAAATAGTGCCCCCTGCTTCAGTGAACGTCTGCATGGTAGCCCCGAAGGGCCCCGGGCATATGGTTCGTGCTGAGTATGAGGCAGGCAGCGGTGTGCCTTCTCTTATAGCGGTTCACCAGGATGCCTCTGGCGACACGAAGGACGTTGCCATGGCCTACGCTTCCGCAGTTGAAGATCCGCCGTTTCCCGCGGTGGGCAACCTCGAGCCTTGGGCTGTCGACGACCGGTTCAATACCGATGGACAGCCAGTGCTTGCGTGTGATAATCAGCGGTCGGTGACTATGGCCGATGAAAAGGTGACGACAGCTGGTGGCGCCGAAGCTGCGCATGGCGTACTTCCGGTCCAGGACATAACGCCACCCCCTGGGGTTGTAGGGATTGGCATGGACAAAACTCATGTCACCAAGATCGATCCGGTCGGGAAGTGTGGACAGGAATTTTTTGTTCTCATCGCTGAGCTCATCCATGGTCCACAAAACAGCCTTTTTGGCTGCATCGGTCATCCCGTAGGGCGAGGTATCCCACAATACGGCGGCATCGTGATTGCCGCAGATTGAGCGGCAGTTTTTCAAGCTGCGGATCCTTTTGACGCACTCGTTGGGGTGAGGCCCATAGCCGACAAGATCGCCCAGGCAGATCGCACGATGGACGTCTCGCCTGGTGGCATCAGCAAGAACGGATTCCAGCGCCTCAAGATTCCCATGGATATCTGAAAAGATCATCAACCGCATTCAATCACCACCACCTGAAATCTTTCC
>JBDLIZ010000714.1:0-3097 GCA_039714615.1 Pseudomonadota bacterium
GGTTAACCCGAGAAAAACAGGCTTGTTGGGTAACACCTAGATCCTGCAAGTGATCGCACTCACATAGCAAAACCTATTGATTAATATAGCGATATTTGCTCCCTCGGGAATCACAATAAGGATTCCACTCGGTCTCAAATTCGCTCTATGAATCAATATATTACGCTCTATAAGCACGATCACTTGCAGGATCTAGGTAACAAGCAGTTGAATCAAGAGGAAAATGTTACACTTGATCCCATGAAAAAGTCGATTCACATCGCCCGGCGCATGCGGCATATCGAGCCGTTTCATGTCATGGAGTTATTGGCCAAGGCACGAGCCATAGAGGCCACAGGTGGCTCGGTCGTCCATATGGAAATAGGTGAACCCGATTTCCCCACTCCGCAACCGATGGTTACTGCCGGGATTGAGGCATTGCGCGAAGGTCACACTCACTACACACCGGCGATGGGGCTCGCATCCCTGCGCGAGGCCATCGCCGACTATTATCTCAATCGTTATCGTACCGTGGTTGATCCGCAACGCATCATCATCACCCCGGGTGCATCAGGGGCATTACAGCTGGTGATGGGTGTTCTCATCAATCCGGGCGATCAGTTGCTGATGGCCGATCCGGGATATCCTTGTAACAGGCACTTTTTGCGCCAATATGAGGGTGAGCCTATTTCCGTGCCGGTGACCGCGGATAGCGGCTATCAGCTCACGGCAGCACTTATGCAGCAATACTGGAGTGAACGTTGTGTGGGTGCCCTATTGGCCTCGCCTTCGAATCCGACCGGAACCTTGATATCCACGCAAGAGCTGCAGGCCATGGTGGATTACACCCTTGAGCGGGATGCGATTTTGATCGTGGATGAGATCTATCATGGCCTGACATATGAAGGCGATGCGCAAACCGCGTTGGCGTTGGGGGATAATGTCGTCGTTATTAACAGTTTTTCTAAGTATTTCGGAATGACGGGATGGCGGCTGGGTTGGTTGGTCGCACCTGAGGGGTATGTACGGGCACTGGACAAGCTTGCGCAAAACATCTTTCTGGCGGCGGCCACGCCTTCACAATATGCCGGGCTGGCGGCGTTCAAACCTGAGGCGCTGCGGATCCTCGCCTCTCGCCGGGAGATCTTCAGGCATCGAAGGGACTTTCTATTGCCCGCATTGAGGGATATGGGATTTGATATTCCGCTTACCCCTCAGGGGGCGTTTTATCTTTATGCAAACTGCGAAAGGTTCACCCAAGACAGTTTTAGCTTTGCTCATCGCTTGTTGTCCGAGGCCGGTGTTGCCATCACCCCCGGCATAGACTTTGGACGATATCAAGCCGAGCGGCATGTGCGCTTTGCCTACACGACCTCAATCGAGCAACTTGAGCTTGGCGTGGACAGGTTGAAGCGGTTTTTGTATTAGTGAAAACTGGTTTTTACCACTGGGTTGACCGCAACTTTTTTGAGCTCGGCAGAGAGTTGCGCCTATCCTATCTACCGCCGCTGATGGTTTATCTAGCGGCAGGCATCTCTGGCCTTACGGCTATCGTGGGTACCTTCTTTGTGAAGGACTATCTCGGTCTGTCCGCGGCGTTTCTCGCCAGTCTCGGCTTTTGGGCAGGGATTCCCTGGGTATTGAAAATGCCTCTGGGTCACTTGGTCGATCTGTTTTGGCGTTGGAAGTCCTTATTGGTCTTTCTAGGGGCGGGGCTCATTGCCGTGAGTCTCGGGATCATGTTTGGCTTGCTGGCATATACGGACATCATGCGACAATGGATGAAGGTAGAGCTTTGGTATGTCGTCAGTGTGTTGCTGGCCCCGGTCGGTTACGTCATCCAAGATGTGGTGGCCGATGCCATGACCGTGGAGGCGGTCCCGCGCGTGGATCAGGATGGAAAACTCATCGAACCCGAAACCCTTCGGCTGATGCATACGACCATGCAGACCCTCGGGCGGATTGCTATCGTTGGTGGAGGTGTGGCGGTTGCTGTCGTCAATATCGTGATGTTCCAGGATATCGAATCGCTGTCTGAATCGGTGAAGGTCGGCATTTACACCAGGATCTATTTAATGGCCCTGGGTATTCCCATCATCTCCATTTTTGGCGTAATACTGGCAGGTCTCATCAAAAGCCGCGATGCCCTTCGCCTGTCGCGCAAGGGTTTCAGTAAGGAGCAGATCAAAAACATGCTGTATCGACCGGCGCAGCCCCCACCTGCAAACTGGTGGATACTGGGCGGCAGTCTGGTGTTCGTGTTTTTTACCGTGGCCGTGGGACTTGCGGATATCGCCTATAACCAGGAGATCATTTTCATCGGTTCGATGTCGATCGTATTATTTCTCATTGCCAGGCTTACCCGGGTCATGGATGTTTACGCTAGACGTGTGCTGGTGGGTACGGCGCTGCTGATATTCGTCTACCGCGCACTGCCGGGGCCGGGGGCCGGGTCTACGTGGTGGATGATCGATGAACTGGGATTCGACCAGCAATTCCTGTCCGTACTGTCACTGATCGGTAGCAGCCTGACCCTGCTGGGGATGTTTATTTTTCGCCGCTTTATGGCCGAAAAATCGATGGCCTACATCATTGGCGTTCTAACCATTGCCGGCACCCTGCTGGCATTGCCCACGATCGGTATGTATCACGGCGTTCATGAATGGACCGCGGTCCATACCCATGGGATCGTAGATGCGCGGTTTATCGCGCTCATCGATACTGCCTTGGAGTCCCCACTCGGACAAATTGCAATGATCCCCATGCTGGCCTGGATCGCTAACTCAGCACCGAGTGAACTCAAGGCCACATTCTTCGCGGTGATGGCCTCTTTCACTAATCTGGCACTGTCACTCGGGCAGCTCGGGACAAAATATGTCAACCAGATCTTTACCATTACACGCGAGGTCAAGGATCCGCATACCGGGATGGTCACCACACCGGCGGATTACGGTGAGCTGGGAATATTGTTGGTGACAGTTACAGCGGTGGGTTTCATCCTGCCCATGTTGGCTATTCTGTTTGTTGGACGAAGCCGCTACGCGGAGAAAGGCTTTGAGGCCTGATTAAATCTAAAATGTAACCTCACGCCCTCGCATAGAGGGATCATTCAGCGACG
>JBDLIZ010000715.1:0-3094 GCA_039714615.1 Pseudomonadota bacterium
ACCTGTGCTGCGGACAAATCTTTATGAGGCCGAATGAGTTCACATTGGAACTGGTCCAGGGTATAGCGTGACCGCTCGAACCGGGGAACAGGCACGCCGAGGGTGGGAAATACCTCGTCGCGGATCGTCTCGACCGCCATGGGAAATTCACCCTTCATGCGGGGCGCCCACTGCTCCAACCCCTGCTCCTCTTTCACGATGACCTTGATGTCCATCTTATCATCGCGGATCTTTGTGTTGTTTTCGTTGTTGCCCGCAGAAAGGACGTAGATCTCTCGACTCTCCCGATACTTTTCGCAGCGGGAGATGCTTCGTATCTTGTCCTCCACAAGCCCGAAATTCTGCGCGAATGTGCGAAATTCATAGCGTGGAATAACTGTATTCATTGGACGGTTTTTAACGGTCGATTTGCGCTCTGAGCTGGCCGTCAGGGAGATGGAATCCGATGCGATAATTTCTGTGCGAACTCATCGTGGGCCTGCTTTTTCAGCGTCAAGCTTGCTATGCGAATCGATTCCTCAGCATTGTTTTCTTAAGACATCTTCAGGATCCTAATTAATAGATAGCAGCTGCAGCCGCCGTTTTCCATGACGGCTTCGCCTGCGTAGTTGCTAACTCTAGGTCTCGCTTTCTTCGCAATAGTGTAACTGTTTGGAATGTTAGCTTATTGGCTGAATAACGGACGCCCAAATGCCGAAGCTCGAATGGCAGTAAAGGGTCCATGGCGAATTGCAAATTTTCATGTTAATCGGTATTTAACTTTGACCCGCCCAGCTATAAATTTTTTCAAAGAGTTAATGCGCCGATCAGCACCGAAACCACGTGCCGATCTACACCAGCCGCTTCCTCGGGGTGGTCATCGAAGACCTGTAAAAATAACCTGACTACATCCGCGCCTTGGCTTCCTCTCCCGGGTTCGGCAGTCCGGCAACCCGCCAGGCTTCCCTGGGATTATGAAAAAGCTCGCGCACACAATGCCGCTCAAGGTGATTGACCCGGCATACATGATTCATTACCGGCAACGTACCGGAGGTCAGGTAATGTTCACGCAGGTAGTCAATAATTTTCCAGTGTGCCGATGTCAGGCTTAACAAGCCGTCAGCGTCAGCAATCTCGATAGCCAATTCCGGTGTCCAACTCAGGGGATCAAGCAGAAAACCATCTTCATCAAACTGCAATCCGGGGCTTTTTTCAACCACAGTACTCATAACATTTCTCTGTCACCTTCTGGATCTCCACCCATTGAAATACCAACTGTCTACAACTACAAATATAGCTCAACAACACAGGCCTTGGGGGGCAAAGTCATCCCTTGCAGGACCGGGCATAAGGGTGCATCAAAGTAATCTGGACTATGCTTATTGGCATGGGTAACACCGGCAACCGTATTATGTCCAAACGACACAGCACTGTTGGTATCGGATTCGCCATGCTCGCAATGGTATTGACTGCCGTTGCCGGCCGTAATGAGGTAGAAAATGATTACGGTACTGACCCTTCCCGCACATGGTATCCCGACAGTGCCATTGACAGCACAGATATCCCCAATATCGTCCTGAGGGAATCAGACGCCCCCGACGAACCGCTGCAGGTCTACCCGTTGAATGAACATACCTGGCTACTGTTCGGCAACGTTGCAGTAGTCGATGCATATAACCGCGGCTGGACAGGCAATGCCGGCTTCGTCGTCACAGATGATGGCGTCGTTGTAATTGACGCCCTTGGCACACCGAAACTCGGGGAACGCCTTATCGCAACAATAAAGACGGTGACTGACAAGCCGATCCGCTACCTGATTGTGACGCACAATCATCCAGATCACGCCTATGGAACGGTTGCCTTTAAACGTCTGGGTGGCGTAACGATTGTCTCTCATGAAGGCGCAGAGCAGTATTTCAATTCAGGACGCTGGGAATCCTCGGTGGAATTCCGTCGTAGCATCATTGCACCGGATATGCAGGGCTTCGAGTTTGTCTTGCCCGATATCGCGATCGGCAGGGATGTGTTCTCCTACCACAACATCGTCGTTGGCGGCATGACCTTCGAGATATACAACGTCGGCCCCCACCACTCCTTCGGTGACCTGGTGGTGCACCAGGTCGAGGATAATATCGTCTGGGTATCGGACCTGGCATTTAACGGACGCACCACCTTCATCGGTGACGGTGATAGCAAGCAGGCACTGGCATCCATTGACTGGCTGGCGACCATATTCCCGGATGCCCAGATCATGGTGCCGGGTCATGGCAGCGCCCAGACGCCCCCCTTCCCGATGGTGGAAAAGACCCGCTCCTACATCGAGCGCCTGCGCAACCTCATGGTGCAGGCCATCGAAGATGACATGGAATTGCAGGATGCTGTTGAACAGGCCGAGTTCGAGGACTGGAAAGACACCCGGTTATACGGCGCAAACCAGCCCGCCAATGCGAGTTTCATCTATCGGGAGCTGGAAGAGGAATTATTCTGATTGGCTGGATGCTGCTCAAGCTGTCCAGTGCAGTGCACCGCTACCGCGTTCTGTCAGGATCGCCTTGCCCTTTTTCTCCGGTGTAAAAACCCTGCAATCCAGAATAAGCTTGCTAGGCTTATTAATGTATTGGGTAACGAAGAGGCGGCGACATGAATTGTCCGCTGGAACTGGCCAAACCACTGGCCTACTGGGTGGTGACTGTCGGTTGCGTACTGGCACTGGTGACGGCGTTCGAACCCGAACTGACCGGGGCATGGCACCTTGAAACCGGTTACCTGGTGTGTGGACTTATCCCCTATATCGTATATGGAAGCTTCACTGATATTCTGGATGGCTGCACACTTGTAATCGCCGGCAGTGTTCTGCTGGCGTCGGACCTGTTGGCCCGTTTCGGTGCCGATATCACCAGTGCCGCACGCGACAATATCTATGCAGCAATCTGGTTATGCCTGATCCTGGTGCTGCTGGTCCTGCCGCTGGGTGTAGCACTCGGCAAACTGCTCTCGAGAATGCTGTCATCGGGCCTGTATTCAACTATTACATTTCGATCGCCAGGGGATTCTCCTTCAGGGCACGTTTCCTCGAAATGGCCGGATTGAGCATGGGTGTAGCCCTGCCGAGTTT
>JBDLIZ010000716.1:0-3072 GCA_039714615.1 Pseudomonadota bacterium
TCCTTCACACAAATCCGCCGGGAGCGGATTTGAACAGCTTCTCGCTGGCCCGAAGGGCGGAAGGCAGGATGCCTGGAGTAAAATCCCTTGTGAAAACAAATCTCTGCGCGATCATCGCGCGAATTTATGAAACATCCGGGCTAGGCGCCCAGGCTCCGCTCACATTGGTTAATAAAGATGTTTTAGTCAGCAAAATGTTCTATATTCGGAGGAAGCTAACAACCACTGGAGAAGAACACAATGAAGAAAAAGAAAGTGCATGCCATGCTCATGGTGAGCAGTCTTCTGTTGGGTACCCAAGCCCTAGCGAGTGGCGAGGACCCCGCCATGCTGGCCCATACCTGCGCCGGCTGTCATGGAACCCTGGGCGCGAGTGCCGGAGACAGCATGCCGATCATCGGCGGTCAACCCAAGGCATTCCTGGTGCAAACCATGAAGAACTATCGCGACGGTAAGCGGCATTCAACTATTATGAAGCGACTGGCCAAGGGTTATGACGATGCCCAGATCGATGCAATGGCAGATTTTATCTCCAAACAGTCCTGGGTTTCAGCCAACGAAAAAACGGATGCCAAACACGTAGAACACGGTAAAAAACAGCATACCGCCAAAGGTTGCGCGGGATGTCACGGTGCCACCGGTGTCGCCCCGGCACCCAATACACCTCGCCTGGCCGGTCAATATTCTGAATATCTCCACCTGCAGATGAAAGACTACCTGAATGACAAGCTCACCATCCCCGCCTCGGCCTCGGTCATGCGCGGCATGTTGAAAGGGGTGAGTGATGACGATATCCGGGCGCTAGCCGAATTCTACGCCAGCAACAAATAACAACAAGGGAGAGGAGCCATGAGCACGATAAAACGCAGAGATTTCGTCAAGATCCTGGGAGCTAGCGCGGTCCTGGGTGCGGTGGGTTTTCCCCATATCGCCAGATCTGGGTCCAAGGCCAAGGTGGTAGTCATCGGTGCTGGCTATGGTGGTGCGATAGCCGCCAAGTACACCCGCCTTTACGATTCGGGGATCGATGTCACCCTGATCGAGAAAGACAAAAATTTCATCTCTTGTCCGCTGAGTAACGAAATACTCAGTGGGGAACGCACCCTCGAGTCGCTCACTTTCGGCTTTGACGGATTGAAGAAACATGGTGTAAATGTGGTCATCGACGAGGCCACCGATATTGACGCCACCAAGAAAAAGGTGAAAACGGCCGCAGGCAAGACCTACGACTACGACATGCTGGTGGTCTCCCCGGGCGTCAGCTTCAAATGGGGGGCCATAGAGGGTTACGATAAGGCCGCCGCCCAGCACATGCCCCATGCCTGGTTCGCAGGTGAACAGACGCTGTTACTGAGGAAAAAACTCGAACAAATGAAAGATGGCGGCAAGGTTTACATCGTTGCACCACCAAACCCCTACAAATGCCCGCCAGGGCCCTATGAGCGCGCTGCGCAGATCGCCCATTATTTAAAACACAGCAACAAGACCAAATCCACCGTGACCATCCTGGACTGGAAAGACCAGTTCTCCAAAAGACCGTTGTTCGAGCAGGGCTGGGAGATGCATTATCCCGGTATGATCACTTGGAAAGGTGCCGCGGAGGACGGAAAAGTATTCGGAGTCGATGCCGAGAAGGGTATCCTGATGACCGATTTCGATGAAATCGAGGCCGATGTGGCCAGTGTCATCCCGCCCCAAAAGGCGGGGATCATCGCCGAAAAGGCCGGGCTCGCCGACGACTCCGGATGGTGTCCGGTCAATCAGGCCAATTTCGAATCAAAAATCCACAAGGACGTATTCGTCATCGGTGATGCCAGTATCGCCGGCAAGATGCCCAAATCGGGTTACGCGGCCAACACCCAGGCCAAGGTGGTTGCCGCGGTCATCGCGGCACGGATTCATGGCAAGGCAGAACCCAAACCGGCCTACACCAACACCTGTTACAGCCTGATCACCCCGCATCACGGTATTTCGGTAGCCGCAGTCTACCAACTGGTGGATGGTAAGATCGTCGGCGTTAAAGGCGCCGGGGGAATCTCACCGGTGGATGCCTCCCAGCAAGACCGGCAAGCCGAGGCCATCTATGCCCTGAGCTGGTACAAGAACATTACCATGGACATGTTCGGTTAACAGGGCACCTCACCTCTTTGGCGGGACATCCGTGCCGCCAAAGCGTGCTTGACCTATCAGGAAAACTCCACTACCTTTTTAAGGGTTATCGCACACAATCAAGAACAACAACAAGCTATGTATCGAATTATACTCAATACTTACGCACACCACGTAACCGCTACGAGGGTGAAATATTATGATGATTGCTACCCGCCATCTATTTTATGCCTTCTCCGTACTCGTTTCGGCGACCACGTTACTGGCACTGCCGGGTAACGCATCCGGCAACGGCTGCGTCAACTGTCACAAGGATCCGATCTTTCGACTACATAATTACAAGCTCTATATGTACTACCAGGACTGGCTCACCTCACCGCACAATGAGGCGGAAGCAGGTGTGACCTGTAACGATTGCCATGGAGGCGATCCCAAGGCCAGCGACAAACAGGCCGCGCACCAAGGTGTGCTCAATCCCTCAGACCCCAGAAGCACCGTGTTCTTCAAGAACCAGCCGAAGACCTGCGGCACATGTCATGAGGCCGTCGCCGCACAATTCACCAAAAGCAAACATTATGCCGCGGTCAATAATTTTGGCGCCGCGCCCAACTGCACCACCTGTCATCGGGCCATGAATAAAAAGCCCTACTACCACAGCATCGTCGATACCACGTGCAGAACCTGCCATTGGCAACAAGACGTGAATTCCGTATCCGAGCGTATGGAGGAGATCCTGCGCCGACTCAATATCTCCAAGGGATACATGGGCTGGGCCGCGCTGTATTATGATTCCAAGGGCTGGCCGGGCAATTCAAGACAGTTGTTGGACGACTACCAAAAACAATATCATGACATCCTCGCCAAGGGTCACAGCTTTAACCTATTGAGTTCGGACCGTGACTCAGCGGTGCTATTATCCAACTTGAAAAAGATCTTCGAGGGAGCGTGGGAGGAATGCCACCA
>JBDLIZ010000717.1:0-3036 GCA_039714615.1 Pseudomonadota bacterium
CGTGTCTGGCAAGGCGCGGGAGTCCCAATATCTGGGAGTGTGGCGAGTTCTACATGACCAGATATTGGGGGACCCGCAACGCGGCCAGGCGCGTTCAGGGACGCCCGCAGCCGTGGGGGGATTTATTCACAAGCTCTTAGTGCTTGGTGGTTTATAAAACATGCTGATGGAAAGATAACGATCTCCCATTAGCTTCTCGTTCGCCGATGTGGTGGAATTGGTAGACACGCTGTCTTGAGGGGGCAGTGGCGCAAGCTGTGCCGGTTCGACTCCGGCCATCGGCACCAATAGTTTATTTCTACAAGTCCCATCAATTGCGGGAATATACGACCGCTCTTAGTTGCCATTCGAAATATGGCGGCTCAGGCATATTTCACTGATGTTCTTAAATGCACTTAGTGGTACGATAGCAGTGTTATAGGATGTCTTCGTAGGGAAACCAATTAGAATAAGAGGCTCATCGATTCCCTGCTTGCCCGTTTTCCATGGTGGTGAATTCCACCTGCCTCGCCTTGTCTATACTCAAAGGCCAACACTTTTAATGCCGGGGAAATGTTAGAGAATTATCTGCCAATCCTGATCTTTATCGCCGTTGCTCTCGCCATTGGTCTTGCCGCCAGGGGTTTGGGCTCGGTTCTGGGCCCTCGTCGACCGGGTCAAGCAAAGGATTCACCGTACGAATGTGGCTTTGAGCCCTTTGAGAACGCGCGCATGAAATTCGATGTGCGGTATTACTTGGTAGCAATCCTGTTCATCATCTTTGACCTGGAAATCGCCTTTCTTTTCCCCTGGGCCGTGGTACTCGACCATATCGGTCTGTTTGGTTTGATTGCGATGGCCGTGTTTCTTGGCATCCTGATTATCGGTTTTATCTATGAGTGGAAAAAAGGAGCACTGGAATGGGAATAGAGGGTGTTCTTGAGAAGGGGTTCGTCACCACATCCGCGGATAAACTGATCAACTGGGCCCGTACCGGGTCGATGTGGCCCATGACCTTCGGTCTCGCCTGCTGTGCGGTAGAGATGATGCAGGCGGGGGCATCCCGTTATGATCTGGACCGCTTCGGTATCTTGTTTCGCCCCAGCCCCAGGCAGTCGGATGTCATGATCGTGGCCGGAACGCTGATCAACAAGATGGCGCCTGCCCTGCGCCGGGTGTACGAGCAAATGGCTGAGCCACGCTGGGTCATCTCCATGGGCTCCTGCGCCAACGGGGGCGGATATTATCATTATTCCTATTCCGTCGTTCGGGGTTGTGACCGGATCATTCCCGTGGATGTCTATGTTCCCGGCTGCCCGCCTACGGCAGAGGCCCTGCTTTATGGCATCTTGCAGTTGCAGAACAAGATACGCAATACTAATACCATCGCCCGCTGAAACCCATGAGTGATCGTTCCGCTGCCTTAGTCGAGTCTTTGCAAGATTATTTTGGCGAACGTATCGACAAACTTCAATCGACCCGGCATGGGGTGGTCTTAGAGGTTTCTCCAACGCATTTGATAGCGGTCTGTCAGGCATTGCGGGATGAGTTTAAATTCGAGATGTTGATGGATCTCGCCGGGGTCGATTATATGGCCTATGGCGTCGCTGAATGGAGTACCGAGGATTCCACTCGCGAGGGGTTCAGCCGAGGTGTCCAGAGCAAGACCTTTGGCCGGTTCAGTTTTCATGATGCTCCGCCCTTGGATCAACCTACCGGCCCCCGCTTTGCCGTGGCCTATCAGCTGTTGTCAATACATCATAATCAGCGCCTGCTGCTCAAGATCTACTGCGCTGATGACACACTACCGGTCGTGCCTTCTGTTGCCGATCTATGGAGTGCTGCGAACTGGTACGAGCGCGAGGCCTTTGATCTCTTCGGTATAGTGTTTGAGGGACACCCGGATCTGCGTCGTATTCTCACCGATTATGGTTTTATCGGTCATCCCTTCCGCAAAGATTTCCCGTTGATCGGCAATGTAGAGATGCGCTACGACGAGGAGCAGGGCCGGGTGGTTTACCAACCCGTGAGCATTGAACCCCGAGTGTTAGTGCCAAGGGTCATCCGAGATGATCACAGATACCTAGAACAATCCGCAACAGGAAACAAGCACGGCGATGCCTGAAATTCGCAACTACACCATGAATTTTGGACCGCAGCATCCCGCGGCCCATGGCGTGCTGCGTCTGGTACTGGAACTGGACGGGGAGGTCGTGCAGCGTGCCGATCCCCACATCGGGCTGCTGCATCGTGCTACTGAAAAGCTGGCGGAAAGCAAGCCCTATAATCAGAGCATCGGTTACATGGATCGTCTGGACTATGTGTCCATGATGTGTAACGAACACGGCTATGTCATGGCGATCGAGAAGCTCCTCGGTGTGGACGTACCGATCCGGGCCCAGTATATCCGGGTCATGTTCGACGAAATCACCCGCATACTCAATCATCTGCTGTGGCTTGGATCCCATGCGCTGGATGTGGGCGCCATGACGATTTTTCTATACGCCTTCCGTGAGCGCGAGGACCTCATGGACTGCTATGAGGCGGTATCGGGAGCGAGGTTGCATGCCACCTATTATCGCCCCGGCGGGGTTCACCGGGATCTGCCAGACAGCATGCCACAGTACACGGAGTCTCGCTGGCATGGCAAACAGGATGTTAGCCGCTGGAATAGGGCGCGACAGGGCTCGTTGCTGGATTTCATCGAGGATTTTACCGACCGCTTTCCAAGTTGCGTCGATGAGTATGAGACCCTGCTGACCGACAATCGAATCTGGAAGCAGCGTACCGTAAATATTGGTGTCGTGTCTCCCGAACGGGCGATGCAGCTCGGTTTCAGCGGCCCCATGCTGCGGGGTTCGGGTGTGGAATGGGACCTGCGCAGAAAACAACCCTATGAGGTCTACGACCGACTGGATTTCGATGTCCCGGTGGGCGTGAACGGGGACTGTTATGACCGCTACCTGGTGCGTATCGCGGAGATGCGACCGTCGAACCGGATCATCAAACAGTGTGTCGATTGGCTGCGTATTCATCCGGGTTTGGTCATGCTGGAAA
>JBDLIZ010000718.1:0-3032 GCA_039714615.1 Pseudomonadota bacterium
ACCGAGAGTGAAGACTTCTCTGTGCTCGATGCGAGCATCGGATATCGTCTACCAAAGCGTACAGGTATCATCAGTTTGGAGGCAAGAAATATACTTAATAAAAAATTTCATTTTCAAGATGAAAGTCTTCAACCGGGATTCCGCTTCGAGAAAGAAAATATTCAAATGTTACGACCAACAAATACTCGCTTTATCCCAGATAGGGCGTTTCTCATGCGACTTATACTGAACTTCTAATCGTTGCCCAAGAGTTGTAAAAATGGAGTCATGTTGTGGAATGCTAGTATTCCCTCTCAAGTCAGTTAGCCAGGCACTGAGCCATTATCGAAGTAGAAGTGAGATGTTTTTAGCAAGAAAATCAAAGTCTCTCCGGAGCAGGTCGATCCAGCCCGTATGGTGCCAGAAATGGGATTAGGGGCCTGGGTTGATATAATTCTGAATTAATTACCGAGGAACAACTCGAACCTAGCCCCATTTACCCCAGACTTGTCACTCTTCTATAGATGTCTGCTCAGCGCACTCAGCTGCTATTGGAGGTGCGGACAAGATTCGTGGGGAGCATTACGCGTTTGTCCCCAAATTCGGGGTGAGCATCTAACGTAATCGCTGGACATTTTCTCGATAGCCCGGTAGGGTATGCATGGGAAGCCGAGGAAAACAAAATGCGGGCGAATACCCATCCACCACTCAGTTTTTGTGGTCAGGCTGTCAACGCAAAAGAGCTATCGCTCATCCAGCAGGTCATCGAACGTTACCCCAACCTGAGCCGCACAGAGCTGGCCAATACTCTGTGCGAGCTGCTCAACTGGAGCCGCCCCAACGGGGGCCTTAAGACTGTCGAGTCCCGACAGTTTCTGGAAACACTCGAAGCCCGGTCCATCCTTCAACTGCCACAACGCCGATTCGGACGACCACGGGGATCAAAAACCCGCGTTGTCCGAACAGCGAGCGGAGCCGGGGGCGAGCCTCTGGAAGGGGTTTTGGGTGACTATCCCTCCATTTTGATCACATTGGTCACGAGTGCTGGAGAACGGGCCCTGTGGCGAGAATTGGTGGACCGCCATCACTACCTGGGTCACCGGGTCCCCTTTGGTGCGCACCTGCGCTATCTCATCCGTCTGGAAGACCCGAGCCAGACGGTGGTTGGTTGCCTGCAATATTCCAGCGGCGCCTGGCGCATGCAGGCCCGCGACGGCTGGATCGGTTGGGAAGAGGCCCAGCGCAAGAGGCATCTGCAACGGGTCGTCAGCAACAGTCGGTTTCTGATCCTACCTTGGGTGCGCATCCGCTATCTGGCCAGTCATGTGCTCTCACGGGCCGCCCGGCGGCTGCCACAGGATTGGGCGGCTCATTACGGGCTCGCCCCCTGGCTGTTGGAGACCCTGGTCGATCCGGCCCGGTTCGAAGGAACATGTTACCGGGCGGCCAACTGGATTGAGGTCGGCACTACCACCGGCCGAGGCCGGCAGGACTGCCATCATCGGCGTCACGGTGCGCAGCCGAAAAAGGTATGGCTCTACCCCCTGCGGCGCGATGCACGGCAACGGCTTCGCCAGGCAGGTTAGCAGATGGGATGTGCCTGCATTACACTGCCGGAACAAGACCCCCTGGAGGAGGTACGCCGCATGGCCCATGATGCCCTGGACCAATGGATCAACAGCCTGGCGCCCCTGTTTGAACAGGAAAGGCCACCCACCCTGATGGAACTGAGCGCCCATATGACACGTACGCGCGGCGCCTTTCTCGGTGGTTGCCTGGAGGCGCTGACCCAGGAACTCTATCGCCATCACCGCCACCAGCAGTATGCCGATTGTCCTGGTTGCGGCAAGCGGCTCAAAGCCAAGCGAATAGATCACAAAACGGCCTCCACACTGCAAGGCAGGATCAGCGTAGAGCGTCCCTATTTTTACTGCCGTGATTGCAATATCGGTTACCATCCATTGGATGAAGCCTTGGCCCTGGCCCAGGAGGTACATCAATACGATGTGCAGGAAAAGGTGCTCAAGCTGGCTGCCGAAATGCCTTATGCCCGTGCTGCCGAGTTGATCAGCGAACTGACTGGCACCCCGGTGAGCAACCACCACAACCATGAAACCCTCAACCGCGTAGCGGACGTTGCGGATCTGGAAACGGTGATACCCGACAAAGCGGAGATGACCCGACGCATCGAAGCTGTAAAAACTTCCCCGGAGGATCGGCCTATCCTGGTGGTGGCCGTTGATGGGGCACACGCCCCGACCCGCCCCAAAGCCAGACGGAACACCAAACGTGGGCCAGGCCGATGGCGGGAAGTCAAAGGTTTCCGGCTCTACTTGGTTGGAGACGACGCACGCATTATCCAACTGGCCAGCTGGCATCAGATCCAGGATGCGGAATGCTTTACCTATGATCTGAAGCGGGTGGCCCGGCGCCTGCCCACTGAGCAAGTCCGTATCGCCCTATTGGGCGATGGGGCATCCTGGCTGTGGAACGCCATGACCCAGTGCTTTCCTGAAGGTCGGCCAGTGCTGGACTACTACCACTGTGCCGAGCATCTCCATACGGTAGCGAAAGCCCAATACGGTGAAACGCTGGAAGCCCAACAGTGGGTGGAAGCCACGCTGGCGCGCTTGTCTGCGGACAAGACTTCCCAAGTGATCGGGGGACTGCGTCGTATGCTGGCCAGTTCCGACACTGCCGCCGAGGAGATCGAGAAGCTAATAACCTATCTGTGCAACAATCGTGATCGCTTTGGCTATGATGATTGCAAGGAAGAAGGCCTGCCTATCGGCAGTGGCGGTATCGAATCGGCGAACAAATACATCAGCCATGCCCGCTTGAAACGATCCGGCGCCTGGTGGGTTACCGAAAATGGTAATAACATGCTGCGATTACGCTGCGCTTTGTACAATGGCACATTCGATCAGGTGTTCAGAAAATACATCCTAAGCAAGCATCAATTTGCTTAAAATCTGGGGACAAACGCGTAATGCTCCCGCGCCATCTGCGCCAGGGAGATCGTCTTGGTCAGTTGTAGCTTGCGCTTGTTGGTG
>JBDLIZ010000719.1:0-3025 GCA_039714615.1 Pseudomonadota bacterium
TGATACTATCGGATCCGCGCGTTGGGAAGATCGGGTGATCGAATAAAACCAGAACGCGTGATCGGAATCACCAGAATACGCAATATCCAAAAAATGATTAAACAAAAATATAACAAGGCAAATCAACGTGGATCGTTAAAAGCGTCGCGCAAAAAACGCGTAACACTTTTAACGCCCAGATATTTGCGACGTTAGATGGCAAAATCGTAGCAAGAGGGCGGGAAGTATGGCAGAGATTATTCATAGAATCGGGATTGCATGCTCCCCCAACAGGGTATTCAACGCATTAACTACTGATGCAGGCCTTTCCCAGTGGTGGACGACTGATACTTCAGGTGCAGGAGATGTAGGATCAATTATAGAATTCCGGTTTAATGGTATGGGGCCTGACTTTGAAGTGGCCGAACTGCAAACTGACTCTCTGGTACGGTGGAGGCACTCAGGCGAGATGCCTGGCCCATGGATTGGTACTGAAGTATCGTTTCAACTGAAGAGCGAGGGAAGCCAAACCTATGTACTGTTTTCGCATTCTAACTGGAAGGAGCGATCAGATTTTATGGGTCACTGTAGTACCAAATGGGCCGTATTCTTACTGAGTCTGAAGGAAGCATTAGAGACAGGAAAAGGTAAGCCGTATCCGAACGATATTCATATCGATCATGATGAATAAATTGCCATCTACAAGGCAATTCAACACTGACAGAATTACCCGCCGCTTCGCTTTGGGCAACCCTGTCGGTTAATCGCGACGTTGAGGCTTAGCATAGTGAATATAATTTCGTTTACAGCTGTTGGTGTGCGACTTTTAGCGCTCATGATGTTTTTTTATGTCTTGAGAGAAACATCACGGATGATTACATTAGCTAGAAGTTTTGATTCCTACGAGGAGTGGTCAATAGCAGCAATATTCATGGTCGGGTTCGTTCTGATCGGTGTTTGGCTATGGAAATACGCCATAAATATTGCGAAAAGATTAGTTCCGAAAGGGGTATCGTTTGAAAATGTGACACCCAATGATTTTCATCGCCCGATTTATCAATTAGCATTTGTCTTGCTGGGAATGTATGTGCTTATTTACGGTGTTTCGGAATTTTCTTATACAGCGCAGCTATATTTTTCACTGCCTGACGAATATATGACGCCCGACCAAGTTAATAAGCAACAAGCAGTTATGGTTTCATCAGCACTCGAGGTTTTCTTTGGTTTAGTGCTTATCATTGGGGCGAGAGGGGTTAGTGAAGTTATTCACAAGATTCGCTACGGAGCGCAATGAGTGGACCTCATAACAAGGCGCTCGTGCGGACGTTCACTACGCTGCGCTTCGTTCATGCCGCACAGCTTAGTCGTTATGCGTTTAATTGAGTCCAGAGAAGGTCTGGGTTATTCATCAAATTAAAATCAGTTGCAGGGTCAGTTTGTTGTGGTCAAGCATTTCCGGACACTTTGCTAAGGTCCTTTTCGTAATCCATCGGTGTCTTGTAACCCAACGTCGAGTGCAGACGCTTTGAATTGTAATACACCGCCACGTATTCCCGCACATCAGCAATGGCCGCCTGCCGGGTTCGATACAACCGGTCACCGGTCCATTCCCGTTTCAGGCTGCTGAAGAATCGTTCTATCGGGGCATTGTCCCAGCAGTTGCCTTTCCGACTCATGCTGCAGATCATCCCATGCTGCTTCAGCAAAGCCTGGTAGGCATGACTGGCATACTGACTGCCACGATCCGAGTGATGAATCAGGCCCGGCGGTGGCTTCCTGAGATTGACTGCCATCATCAAGGCCCGGATCACCAGGGCTTTCTTCATACGTCGATCCATCGCCCAGCCCACTACACGGCGGGAATACAGGTCAATCACCACGGCCAGGTAGATCCAGCCTTCCTGCGTCCAGAGATATGTAATATCTGTGCCCCACGCCTGGTTGGGGGCCTGCGGGGAAAACTCGCGGTTCAATACGTTTTCCGCCACGGGCAACTGGTGTTTACTGTCGGTCGTCACCTTGTATCTGCGTTTCTGCTTGACCTTCAGATTCAGCACCTTCATTAAGCGACGCGCCTTATCACGGCCAATCGTAAAGCCTTCCTTGCGCAGATTCTTTGCCAACATGCGACTGCCCAAGCTGTCCCGGGAAGCCCTGAACAGTTCCTTCATGCGCCGCCGTAATGCCAACTCCTCTGGCGGAATAACCTTGCAGGGCTGATCTCGCCAGTCGTAGTAGGCGCTGCGCTGCACCCCCAGCAGACGGCATTGGTGCACCACTGGCCAGCGCTCCGCGTGGTCCCGTATAAACCCGTACTTCACTTCATTTCCTTCGCGAAGTACTGGCTGGCTTTTTTTAAAATCTCTTTCTCCATCCGCAGCAGGCGGACTTCTTTGCGCAGCCGCTTCAGTTCTTCCCGCTCATCCGTACCCAGCCTGGCACCGGAGGCTTCATCCTCGAACTCCCGCTTCCAGCGCCGTATCAGGCCATCCCCAATGCCCAGGCTCCGGGCTGCTTCTGAAACCTTGTAGCCTTGATCGGTGACCAGCGCTACGGCATCCCGCTTGAAATCTTCCGTGTACTCCCGTCTCTTTCTCGTTTCTGTTGTCATTTCTCACCTCGTTATGGCATTTTACAGCCTTAACTCGGTGTCCGGATTTAGTAGACCACTTCAAAATCACTAGGGCAGAGGGTAAGTCATCTTTTGTTGCAACTGCCAGTGGACACAGCGATGACACTATCAATGTCCTGGTCGTCTATTACTCCAGGAGCGGAAATACCGAGGCGTTGGCCAAGGCAGTGGCAGAAGGGGTGATGCGGATACCGGGCGTGGTTGCAAATATCGAAAATATAAAGGATGTGACCAAAGCAGACCTGGAAAATTCATTGCGGATAACAAACGACTCTCTGAAAAAAGTGTTGTGGTCATTACGTTTTGATGAAAGCAGGTTTGCAGAAAGCACTGCGGCAGGAACGATCAGCCGGAATGGAACCTCAAGCGACGACGCCGGCAGTAAAACGAATCGGCCCAAAACCCTTTGTAAGC
>JBDLIZ010000720.1:0-3006 GCA_039714615.1 Pseudomonadota bacterium
GGGTTGGCGTTTCAGGCCGGCGCTCTGCTCGGCAGCCTGAGCGTGGTCGAGAACGTCGCGCTACCGCTGCGCGAGAACACCGATCTGCCCGATGACGTGGTGATACAGACCGCGAAGATGAAGCTCGACATGGTCGGGTTGCTTCGCCAAGGCCTGGGTAAGGACCTTATGCCCCGTTGAGGTCACCAGTACATCATCCTCGATGCGAATACCAATATCCCACCAGCGACGCAAGACACCTTTACTGTGTTTGGGGATGTAGATACCGGGCTCAATAGTGAGGGTCATTCCGGGTTTCAGCACCCGCCAATCATCATCGATGCGATAATTACCTACATCATGGACATCCAGCCCTAGCCAATGCCCCGTTCGATGCATATAAAAACGCCGATATTCTTCGTCCTTAATCAATTTATTTAGACGGCCTTTCAGCAGACCGAGCGCTACCAAACCTCGGGTCAGCACCTTAACGGCCGCATCATGAGGATCATTCCAGCGATTTCCCGGCTGCACCTTCTTTATGGCGGCCTGTTGAGCCTTTAACACCAGCTCGTAGAGCGCTCGCTGCGGCGGGGTGAATCGGCCATTGACCGGGAGGGTACGGGTAATATCGCTGGCATAGCCCTCGTATTCGCCACCGGCATCGATAAGCAACAGGTCGCCATCCTTGAGTACCGCCGAATTCTCCGTGTAATGCAGAATACAGGCATTAGCACCTCCCCCAACAATAGAGGGGTAGGCCGGGACGGTACCCGAGCGTCGAAATTCATAAAGTATTTCCGCTTCAACCTCATATTCGTACATCCCTGGTCTACAAACACGCATCGCCCTCTGGTGGGCGGAAACGGCAATGCCGGCCGCTTTTTTCATGGCCGTGATCTCAGCACGGGACTTGTGCAGGCGCAACTCATGCAGCAGATAATCCAGAGAGACGAATTCATGAGGCACATGGCTGCCTGAGCGCACCTTGGCACGGATCTGGTTCAGCCAGCCCATCAGTCGCTGATCAAACTCGACACTTCGTCCCAAGGTGTAATAAACACGTTTGCGCTGTTCGAGCAACCCCGGCAGGATCTCATCGATATCACCGAATGGAAAGGCATCATCCGCCGCATATTGATTGACCGCACCCTGCGGTCCGCTGCGCCGACCATACCAGATCTCCTGGTCCTTATCGCGTTCGCGACAAAATAAGATGTACTGCCCCTGTTTACGTCCGGGCATCAACACCGCCACCGACTCGGGCTCATTAAAACCTGTAAGATAAAGTAGATCGCTGTCCTGGCGGAAAGGAAAATCAATATCTCGGTTTCGAAACTGAACGCTGGCCGACGGGATGACGGCAATACTCTCGCCTCCCATCATGCGCATCAAGGCCTTACGCCGTTTGGCAAATTCACCGGAATTCATAATTATTTGTTATCTATATCGTCATATATCGGCCAAGCCATGGCGTTATCTTATCATCGTTTGAGGATACTCCGCAGTAATGGCGATGGGAGGTTTAGAAGCTGTCTGGTTGACCAGTGGTCGAAGCGAAAAGGTTTTGAATTGAGATCAGTTTTTCGATGGTTTGAGGCGAATAGCTTTAGCGTGTAACGAGAAGCATCGGAAAAATGGACCAATTTCAAGACCTTTGCAGCCGATCACTGGTCAATCAGACAGCTTCTTATACCCATAACGGATGGATATATCGCGGATATTGACCCATCTACGACAGCGACTTACTATAGCCCTATGGTAAAAAATCACACAGATTCAAGCACTGAGCAAAACCTCAAGCAACTAGAGGCGCATGTCGATGAGCTGATAGAAGCTTACGATCATCTTCGAGAAGAAAATAGGTGGTTGCGAACTGAGCAGAAGGCCCATGCCGCCGAAAAGATCAGCTTAATAGAAAAACGTGACGCCGCACGAGCCAAGGTAGAACAGATGCTCAACCGGGTCAAATCCATGGACGATCTCCATGAATGATAACAGCATACCCATAACCATTACCATCCTCGGGAAAGAGTATCAGATTGCTTGTCCCAAGGAAGAAAAGGATGGATTACTCGCATCGGCTGAGTATCTCGACCATAAATTGCGAGAGATCCGCAACAGTGGGAAGGTCGCTGGTTCCGAGCGTATCATCGTTCTTGCCGCCCTGAATATCACTCATGAACTATTGACGCAACAATGGCAACGTAAGCATGACGATGCCCATATCCGCACCCTGAACAGTCGTCTTAGTACCCTTTTAAAAGAAAGCGAATAGCAGCCTTTATTACCAAATAATCTTAACACTGAGTGTGTCGACCCTGGTATAATAGAGTTAATAATTTAACTTTTGTTGTATATTGGTTTCGTTTTGGGCGCACCCTGCGGTGTACGTGGATAGCTGGGTATATTCCTTGAGCCTATCTTTATACCCATGGGAGTCAAGTTGATGATGTTGTTGTGCATGTCCGGTTTACGGAAAGCCTGATACATCTCTAAGACTACCACCCTGAACCCTCGGTTCAAGGTCGAAGGCTTGCCACGGCATATGCGGAGTGTGCCCTCTCTCTTCCCCTTCTTGTTATACCTCAACACCGAATCGAGACGGATAACCATTGCTTCAACCCAAAAACAGATCATACGCAGGATTAAAGGTCTCTTCCCAATATTGATATCCGAGTTCATTCAATCTCGCCCGAAACTTCTCTCTATCCTGATGAGAAACCTGCATCCCCGCTAGAACTCGACCGTATGCCGCACCGTGATTGCGATAATGGAACAAACTGATATTCCATTCCTGCCCGATAGTATTTAGAAACTTGAGCAACGCCCCTGGCCGCTCGGGGAACTCGAAACGATACAAGATCTCATTGACGACCTTGGTCGAATGGCCGCCGACCATATGCCGGACATGAAGCTTGGCCATTTCATTGTCACTCATATCAAGTACTGCATACCCCTTGGCACTCAACTGATCGACAATCGATTGCCGCTCCATATCCCCATCGTCCAGTTGAATGCCCGCGA
>JBDLIZ010000721.1:0-3002 GCA_039714615.1 Pseudomonadota bacterium
CTTTTCCTGGGCTCGGCCGTCTAATGAGTGCCACGGGGTTCTGCGCTATACCCAACCCCCATTCCTTAATAGCGACGGTAAAAAGATGGGATAAAAGCGCGAGTTCCAAACGAACGTGACTAGGGCTCATTTTTCGCCCAAATCGATTGGTCTGATCTAGGCGCCGATCACGGTATTCTGCAATAATCTGTGGTGTGATTGCGGCGAGAGAGTAAGAACCCAACTCATTGTTTTCATTGGTGCCCGGGGCCGGACTTGAACCGGCATGGGGTGTTGCCCCGAGGGATTTTAAGTCCCTTGCGTCTACCTATTTCGCCACCCGGGCTATATCACTCTTCTTTGCAATCGTTCTCCGGCAGGCAGCAGAAAAACCCTCATTTCAGCCAATACAATCTATGAAACCAGCTCGAAATACTCATCCTTTGGGCCTTAAACCTGAATCCTACAAGTCATCTAGGCTATATGCGTCGTGAATGGGTTATCGTGCAATAGGGTGCAGCAATTTTATTGTAGAACAGGATAGTAAGGGTTTCGCGCTACAACAAACGCTCCCATATAATCGAAGGCTCGGTTATTCTGATTTTAGTAATGTAGCCTTCAGACACATTCGGTGCACTGTGCCTAGGAACTTGTCGGACTTAGGACAATCTACTGCGGAAAAGCCGAATTTGGACAGATTTGTCGATCCTTTTCGTTACACGCTACCGCTATTCGCCTCAAACGATCGACAAATCTGCCTCAGACCGTCTTTGCCTCGCTACGATCGCCTAAGTCCGACAGACTCCTAGCACAATGACAATAGAGTTGGAGGCTAGGGTCGGGATCGAACCGGCGTCCACGGCTTTGCAGGCCGCTGCATAACCACTCTGCCACCTAGCCCTTCAGGTTAAAAAGTTATTCAAACTGGGAACGCTGCGTTACTCCCAGTAACAAAAGAACCCCGGTTTGTAGCCGAGGTTCCCATGCGATTGGAGCGGGAAACGAGACTCGAACTCGCGACCCCAACCTTGGCAAGGTTGTGCTCTACCAACTGAGCTATTCCCGCGATCAGCTAGTCACATTGTAATAATAGTGTTTGTCATGTCAAGAGAAGGTTGTGCAGCCTTAAGGAATAATTGCCAATGAAGATGGGTATGTCGATCATGGTATTACTTTCGGGATGTATAGCAATTAGCACAAACGCCGAAATGGGTGATGGGTATAATGACTCAGAGACGTTCACGACCCGGGTTAAGCCAAGTGAGATACGCGATGATGACATGCGTCTGGAATGGAACCAAGCCGCGAACCATTTAACAACACAAAGAGATTTTCCTCCCCACAAAAGGGCTTATCTTCATCAGCGTAATATCGAATATGCAAAAGTAGACGGCAGACCTTTAAGGTTAGACCTCATTAGGCCAAGCGGAATTGGCCCTCACCCGCTCATCATCTGGATCCATGGGGGAGGCTGGAAGCAGGGTGACAAACGCATTAAATTAAGCCATCCGGTACGCCAACAGGTCCGGCGTGGATATGCCGTAGCGTCGATCGAGTACCGATTGAGCCATGAAACCGTCTTTCCGGGACAGATCCAGGATTGCAAGGCCGCTATCCGCTGGCTACGGGGTAATGCCCAAACATTTCATCTGGATCCCGCGGCATTTATAGTTTGGGGATCCTCGGCTGGAGGCCATCTCTCGGCCCTACTCGGAACCTCTGGAGATGTGGCCGCGCTGGAAGATCTATCCATGGGTTATCCGAGAGTATCCAGCCGTGTACAGGGTGTTGTGGATTGGTATGGACCAACCGATCTCCTGCAGATGGGCGGCAAGCACAATCTAGAAAGTTCACCGGAATCCCTGCTAATCGGCTGTCCCATTCAAAGCTGTCCACAACAAGCGGCCAAGGCCAGTCCCATCGCATACATCTCCACAGACGACCCGCCGTTTTTCATCCAGCACGGTACATCAGACCGTGTAGTGCCCTTCAAGCAAAGTGAACTTCTGTATACCGCCCTCAAAAAGTTCGGTGTGCCAGTAAACTTCATCGCCTTGGAACATGCTCGTCACTCCGACCAGCGATTTCTTGGCCCCGACAATGTGAAACAGATAGAGACCTTTCTCGATAGGGTCGTTGGTAAAACGCAGCCCTAACCAGAAAAAGATAAGAAATACGGACGATAAGGCAAACCAAATGAGTAAGTGATATCGATAGCATTCCTTTTTTACTCAAAACCATGCTGGCATGTAGGATCACCTCACTTGAAATTCGGTCCCTAGATACCACTTATGAGTTTAGATTTCGTTAACAGAGCGTGAGGAATGAAGTTTAAAGATTATTATCAAACGCTAGGTGTTCAGCGCAATGCCTCTCAAGCTGCCCTTAAAAAGGCTTATCGGCGCCTGGCACGCAAATATCATCCCGACGTGAGCAAAGCAGCAGATGCCGAGGCCCGTTTTAAAGAGGTGGGAGAGGCCTACGAGGTGCTCAAAGACGCGGAAAAACGGGCCGCATATGACCGCTTTGGCAGTCAGTGGAAGGCTGGGCAGGAATTTCGTCCACCACCGGATTGGGATGCGGGCTTTGAGTTCAGGGGCGGCGGATTCACCGGGGGCGGTGATTTCAGCGATTTTTTCGAGTCTTTGTTCGGCCGGGCCAAGCGGCGCAGTGCCGGGCATGCGAGAGGTAGATTCAGCAGCCCGGGCGAAGACAGACACGCCAAAATTGTAGTCACCCTTGAAGAGTCTTTTCAAGGCGCCACGCGAACGATCAGTTTACAGTCCCCTGAGGTTGACCCTTCGGGGCACACCATCTCCCGTGCCCGAAATCTCAATATTAAGATACCCAGAGGGGTCATCGAGGGTCAGCGTATCCGGCTTGCCGGGCAAGGCGCCCCCGGGATGATGGGTGGGGCCAAGGGAGATCTTTATCTGCAGATCACCTTCCAACCGCATCAGCTGTTCCGCAGCGATCAACGGGATATCTATCTGGATCTGCCTATTACCCCCTGGGAGGCCGGT
>JBDLIZ010000722.1:0-2997 GCA_039714615.1 Pseudomonadota bacterium
TCTCAACCCTATATCGTTGCGTTGATGACCGCTGCGCTTGAATTAAAGCCGAAAGACCGCGTGCTGGAAGTCGGGACGGGTTCCGGATATGCCGCTGCAATATTGGGGAAAATTGCTCAGGAAGTCTTTACCATCGAACGACATAAGATACTCGTGGACTCCGCACGCAAACGGCTTGTGGAATTGGGTTACCGCAACATTCAGATACTCTATGGAGACGGGACGCTGGGATGGCCGGAACATGCACCCTATAATGCCATTGTTGTCACCGCAGGCGGACCCGAAGTACCCAAGGCCCTGAAAGAACAGTTAGCCATCGGTGGTCGTCTGGTTATCCCGGTAGGCTCGACCTTGCGCACACAGAAACTCCTCCGGCTTCGTCGGATTAGCGAGCATAAATTTCAGGAAGAGGACATGGGGGGTGTACGTTTTGTCCCGCTGATTGGGGCTGCTGGCTGGGAAGACGAAGCAGGATATCAACCCGCCAAGGAAGATATCGAGGCAAGCCTGCCAGAGTTGATTGAGCAATCGAGCGAACCCTTTACCAGTATTGAGCATGTCAATCTGGATAACCTGATGGAACGCATCGGTGATAGTCGTCTGATATTGCTGGGTGAGGCCTCACATGGGACTGCCGAGTTCTACGATATGCGTGCGCGAATCACCCAGGAATTGATCGAAAAAAAAGGAGTGAATATTATCGCTGTAGAAGCTGACTGGCCCGATGCGGCGTATATTGATCACTACATTCATGGTTCCTCGCCTGATCCGTTCTTGAAAAGTCAGCCATTTTCCCGCTTCCCCACCTGGATGTGGGCCAATCATTCTGTGCTGAATTTTATCTCTTGGTTAAAAGCTCATAACGCCACAGTAAAAGATCCTGATCAGCAGGTGGGTTTTTATGGTTTGGATCTGTATAGTTTGTACACTTCCATTGAGGTCGTCCTGCATTATTTGGATACAGTCGACCCTCAAACAGCAGAAGTGGCACGGTTACGCTATGGATGCCTGATGCCATGGGCCAGTGATCCTTCGATGTATAGTCGCGTCACCCTCACCAAACAGTACCGGGAATGTGAGGAAGAAGTATTGGCGACATTAAAGGATTTACACAATAAGCGCATGGAATATTCCAGAGCAGACGGAGAACGCTTTTTCGACGCCGAACAAAATGCCCGCGTCGTCAGTAATGCTGAACGCTATTATCGCACTATGTACTACGCTGAGAATAACTCCTGGAACCAACGTGACCAGCACATGTTTGAAACCTTGCAGTCTGTTCTCGCCTTCCGAGGCCCGGATGCTAAGGCCGTGATCTGGGAACATAATTCACATATCGGTGATGCACGGGCCACGGAAATGAGTGCTCGTGGTGAGTTAAATGTTGGACAGCTTGTGCGGCAGAAATATGGCGATGCGGCCTATCTAATTGGCTTTGGCACCGACCATGGTACGGTTGCCGCTGCCTCTGAATGGGGTGGCCCGATGGAAATCAAGCAGGTTCGGCCATCGCATAGAGACAGTTATGAGCATGTGTGTCATGAAGTTAATACCGATAACTTTCTGCTGCCTCTCAGGGAATCACTCAAGGAAATCACCCGCGAGAGACTGCTTCAAGAGCGACTTGAGCGCGCTATTGGTGTGATCTATCGACCTGAAACCGAGTTACAGAGCCATTATTTTTATGCCTCATTACCTCACCAATTTGATGAATATATCTGGTTTGATGAAACGCGAGCGGTTGAAGCAATAACAAGAGATACGACCAAAGATATTCCAGATACCTTCCCGTTTGGGTTATAACTGCAAGGGAAGGGTTACCCAGCCATGCGACAGACACTCATCCATATTCGCACCATCATGCAAGACTTCAACGGCAGTCATCACTCCATGAAAGTCAGATTAGAAAGACGCAAATTGGGTTTAGCTAACTGAAAGGTATGGTCAACTTAAGCCAGATTTGGCTGATTGGGCATGTGGAGCGCATAGCGTAATCCCTGATAAATCAATTGATCCTCTCCAGCAGAATTGTGTGCGAAGGGTGAAATTTCCATACATGACAATACTTTCCTAATAACACACAACCAAAGATATGACCCTAATTTCTGATGGCCTGATATGATCGGCTGCTTCGCGCGAAGAAAATAAATCTGTCCGATTTTTTCTTATGCACGGCCCATCCCGAGGGACAACTTATCGCCTGTTGGATCGCCTGAACCGCCTCATCTGCCGCGTTCTATATCAGGTCACGCCGCTGTCTCCGTCGCCTCTGCCGCAGAGTGGCCCTGTGCTGTTGGTGTCCGATCACTCGTCATACAGCGATCCCATGGTGTTGGCCGCCACAGCCAATCGTCCTATCATTTTCCTCACCGCCCGAGAGGTCTATCAACGCCGTGACCTCAGATGGCTATGCGAGACAGCCCACTACATACCAATCAATCGAGACACCCATGATGTGGGGGCAGTGCGGGCCATGCTCCGTGCCTTGCGACAAGGTGAGGTCGTCGGCATCTTCCCCGAAGGGGGCATTGACGAACACCGGGAAGAGAGCGGACATCTCGGTATCGGATATCTGGCGCTCAAGACTGGTGCGCCTGTTGTCCCTGTCTCCATTGCTTGGGACCAAGCCCGGCCGGTACATCTTGGCCGGAGCCTCCTAACGCCAGGACGGGCCGTCGTTCGATATGGCCCGCTCATTGTGTCTCAATTTGATCCAGATCCTACTCGTGAAACGATACACGCAGTGACCGCAACCATCATGCGGGCCATTCAGGACATTCGAACAGGCAAGGCTTAAGTTACAGCCACAAAACACAAGAGCCCCACGCACTGAGACGTGAGGCTCTTTCATTCGATACCGAAAAAACTATCTGGCTAATTCCGTTTGCTTTTAGATTGATTCCATCGCCAAGCAGCTAGGCCGAACAGACCAGAGCATTCTGTCAAGGGAGAGGGTGCGGCCATCATTTCCTGGAACCACCACACTTTCAATTCTAT
>JBDLIZ010000723.1:0-2991 GCA_039714615.1 Pseudomonadota bacterium
AACTCTACCAGCGGGGTATTTCCCACACAGCGCTCTATGGTCAAAATATTCATCGCATTGTATTTATTGTGCCTGTTCAAACGATCTTGCTTAACATATCCTTTAATGGGGTTCATTCACAAAAATGTGAACTGATTCACATTTTTTTGTTAAATAGATCATTTCGGTCTATGATTACAAGTATGGATTGTTTGTGGTTACAAATGAATGGTCATGATCACATATTAGACACACCAGCTTTATGACGGCAAATACCAGGCGATAAAAAAGAGAGTTCAGGCTCATCCACCTGCGGAAACATGTTACTGAAAACATGCGACCTCCGGTGACTATTTCACACTGAGAGCCGAATAAGCATCTTATGTTCATGGAGGGGAAGGAAAACAATGGAGCATAGCATGGAAGAATGCGCACGGAGTTCCCACCGTATTTATAGTTACAGCGCTCAAGACACAAAACTCGATTATACCCTTACCGGCTCCATCTGTTCTCGACTCGAATTCGACCCCCTGAGCCGATATTTAGACTTGCCCAAAATGGGATTTGTAAAAGATTGTAACAACTGAAACAGGGCTGCGGATTATAATCCAATGGCACGATTATAATCCGTGCATAAAGATAATCTCTCTTTACCAGGATATTGATCGAGCAATGATCCGCCTCTTCAAACAACACTATCGTGTCCCCTTCTTGATACTTGGGGCCACTGAAGCATTGGTGTTCATATCCACTGTCTACGCCGCCTCATCCCTATATCGGCTCTACGAACAAGCAGGTATCCAAGAAACTACGGCAACCGATTCTGATCATCTCCTGCTCCTCGCCCTAACCTTCTGCATTGTCATGTCTGTAAGCCTGTTCTCCATGGGCCTGTACAGTACCAACCATCTCCAATTAAGCGCTGCCGGAATCCTGTTACGTGAGAGCGCAAGCTATGTGTTGGGCACGGCAGTGCTCACGCTACTTTTCTATCTCGTACCCGAGCTGTATCTCAACCGTGCTGAATTCCTGCTTTCACTGGCGATTTCATTCAGCCTGATCATTGCCCTGCGCCTGGTATTTATCGATATCGTCGACACAAATCGCCTAAAACGAAAGATATTAGTCTACGGTTCCGGAAGAAATGCCTCCCACATCGCTGAATTTATCGAAGACCCAGCACTGAGACCCGGCGTTAAAGTAGTCGCATTTATCCATGCGCAGGGGGACCACGATACCGTGGATCCCCGCATGATTAAAACCATCCGCGGACGGTTGGCAAAATTTGCCCAAAGACGCCGGGTTAGCGATATCGTTGTCGCCGTAGATCATCGACGAGGAAACCTTCAAACAGAACAACTACTTGAATGCAGACTACGCGGTATCAATGTCATTGAGCTACCCAGTTTTTTTGAACGTGAGACCAAAAAGGTCCGGCTCGACCTGATCACCCCCGGCTGGATGATCTATTCAGATGGTTTCAAACATGGGACGATGAGAGATGGCATAAAAAAAGGGTTCGATATCGGGGTGAGCCTAATGTTGCTGTTGCTCACCTGGCCCGTCATGATCCTGACCGCTGTGGCCATCCTGTTGGAAAGCGGCTGGGGCTCCTCGATCCTGTATCGGCAGATACGTATTGGAAAAGCCCAACATCCCTTTGCGATCCTTAAATTCAGGAGCATGATAGGAAACGCAGAGCAAGAAGGCAAAGCTCGTTGGGCTCGTCAGAACGACGATCGCATCACCCGGGTGGGCGCGGTCATTCGAAAGTTCCGAATCGATGAGCTACCGCAGCTCTTCAACGTGCTGCGCGGAGAAATGAGTTTCGTGGGCCCGCGCCCGGAACGCCCCGAGTTCGTCGAACAACTAAGCTTAGAAATACCCTATTATTTAAAAAGGCATTACGTAAAACCCGGCATCACCGGCTGGGCTCAATTGAAATATCCATATGGAAACTCCAAGGAAGACGCCAGGGAAAAGCTGCAATACGACCTGTATTATGCAAAGAATTACACCCTTTTCTTTGATCTGGTGATATTGATCCAGACCGTGGAAGTCGTACTGTTTGGGAAAGGGGCCCGGTGATTACACTAAGACCTAGTGCGCCTGATGAACGATCTGGCTTGCATCATCAAAACAAAGGATATTGACCATTTCGAGGATTCACTGACCCCATTGAAAAAAGCCATGGCCCGACATTACCGGCATGAAGAAGCCGTATTGCAGCACATCAGAAAGAAGAATACCCGCGCATTCTTCAAGAATCTAGGCCATATTCCAACAAAGGGTCTTTTCCCATAAAGGTACGACTTCATGAGAAAGACCATGTCCATCGAGCTTAAAGATTACCTTCTCAACTCCGGCGCCGCCCTGGTCCTGCACGGCGAAAGGGAACTGGTAGATGCCGACCTTGCGCAGTTGCGCGACTTTTCGCAGAAGCAGAGAGCAGCGATCACCACCGTTATTCTCTCCAACACGCACATCACCGGCGAGTGTTTCCAGCATCTGGCACTTCTCCCAAATCTAATAGCGCTGTACTGCGGTGGAACACGGATAAAGGACGATGCACCCTTTGATCTGCTATCGAAAACCATTGAGATACTTAACCTAGATCGTACCGAAGTCAGCGATAGGTGTATCTTGAAGCTAAGGAACCTACCACGCTTGAGGTTGCTGAGTCTTCGGCAGACCGGTATTACGGATAACGGCCTTCATCTCCTGGCTACCATGCCGGGTCTCCGTGAGTACTACCTGAACGGCACGATTGTAAGCGACTACGCGCAGCGGCGACTTGACAACGTCATCAAATTTGGCTCAATAAGCTTCGCTACGACGTTATACTTTTCCCTGCGTACCATCCAAAATTGGAGTAGGAAAATTCATTCCGTTTTGCACCGTATTTAACGGCGTGGTACTGGTTCAGTCTGATTTCCATATTAAGAGATTGATTAGTCTATACTATATTGCTTGAGGCGATGAGATCAATCGGGTGTATGGGGGGAGTTGATA
>JBDLIZ010000724.1:0-2986 GCA_039714615.1 Pseudomonadota bacterium
TCGTATGACGAACAATACGTAATAGGTCACCAAACCGCGGGGCGTCCAGACCTCAACCGTAAAGAAATCCGTGGCGGCCATCACGTCCCAGTGCGCTTTCAAGAACGTCGTCCACGAGGTGCGTTTCTCTCGCTCCGGCGCAGGATCTATGCCATGCCTTTTCAGTATATTCTTGACCGTGTTCGGTGCGATGATGTGGCCGAGATTGGCGAGAGCGCCTTGGATTCGGTCGTAGCCCCAGGAGACATTCTCCCGCGCCATGCGGGGTTCGCGCCAATGCCCAACGCGCTATATCGGAAGTACCCCTCTGCATCTCGGTCACTGGGTTGGCAATACGTATTCCCGTCTAACGTCACCCGGCTATTCCCACCTACAGGACAGCAGGTCCGATGGCATACTTCCACATCAACGGTACAGAAGGCATTTAGACGGGCGATTCAGCTCGCTGATATTCACAAGCACGCCCATGCTGCCTACATAGCGCCTACATGTGAAATCCAAACAAACCGCATACTTCATAACCTATTGATTTAATTGGTGGGTCGTATAGGATTTGAACCTATGACCATCGGATTAAAAGTCCGGAAAGTGCGACCTATCTAATTGTTTTTTATACATTATATCGGGGCGTCCGTTGCGTAAGAATGCAGTACCGTGCATAACGGTGCTGCACTCACTCCCGCAAAACTCCCGCAGGCTTTTTCAGCGCCCTGCTTGTCGTTAAACCAATATTCCATACTCTCTCTCCAGGGTTAGATACGCCCACACAAATGGTACCAGCAGGCTCAATGCCGCCCGGCATTATCTGGTAATTGTTATTGCGCATTATAACAAATATACTATAATCCTCAAATGAAAGAAAAGGACTTGCTGTGGAGAGGTAGCAGCTATAAAGATTTGCTGTCCTTCCCGGATGAACCACGCCGGGATGCAGGTTATCAACTCGGTTTTGTCCAACTTGGCTTCGAGCCTTCAGACTGGAAGCCGATGAGAAGCATAGGCCAGGGCGTGAAGGAAATCCGGATTCACGTCGAGGGTGAGTTTCGAGTTATCTACATTGCCAAATATGAAGAGGGGATTTACATACTGCATGCCTTCCAGAAGAAGACGAAGAAGACACCTAAGAGGGACATTGATATTGCTAAAACCCGCTTCCGTGAATTGGAACGAGAGAGGAAAATATGAGTACCAAGCATGTAACTCCGGCCGGTGGAAACATCTTCACAGACATTAATATCCCTGACGCGGAAAACGAAAAGCTACGCTTGAGCCTGCTCGCGGCGATCAGGGAATGGGTCAATGACTCCGGCCTGACGCAGACCGAGGCAGCTGCCGCAATGGGAGTTAAGCAGCCGACGTTAAATGATGCCATTAAGGGCCGGTATCACAAATTCACCATTGATCGACTGGTGAGGATGCTTTCCAGCGTGGGGAAGCAGATTAACATCACCGTCACGGACAAAGCTGCATAAGTTTCACAATCTCTTGGCATGGCTAATTCGTAATTATTTGTAGTTGTGAATAGCGCGGTTGAGTGGTTCCACACGGAACTACCGAAGGCTGAAACGATTGAGGCTATCGAGGCGTTGTTGCCTTGAATGGAGCACTGTCCTATCTGCCCCACGTGAACCTCACATCGTAATGTGCAATACTGAGATGAGTAACCACTTCCCCTCATTACCCAATATCGAATACTTGATCGATGGTGACGGCGACATCACCATCGGTCGAGTCGGCCCGTTTTCCTGCACGGCGACCGCTTGTAATGAGCATCAAACGTTGGCGATGCTGGTCCGTGGTGACAATGAAACGCTGCCACAGCTATTAATACGGCTGGAGACGGCGATCAACAAAGCAATCGAAGAAGAAATCTTCATCGACGAAATCAACAATGGACCGGATAACGGAATCTGAAAGCACTGCTTCTTTTGCCTGTCAAGACGCTGTTGCTGAATCACTTACTATTCTTACTGGAGGTTTTGCTGCAACGGCATGTTTATGGAAGCCCTCTGGAGCCGAAACTTGACACTTTGTTCGCCAGATGATCGCAGGCACTCATAAAGCATCACTGGCCCGCTTGTGCGATACGCCCGGTCTCTGAAACTTCGACGGGTGAAATAATAATCGTGTCAGACCAGCAAGAAGAACCCAGCACCCCAAGCACATTGGATACCAATGTTGATGCAGGCCTGACACGGGAAGCTCTGTACGAACTCGTTTGGTCCGAGCCAATGCTCAAGGTGGCTGCCCGGTTCGGTGTTTCATCAAGCTATATAGCTCGGATCTGTACGCTACTCAACGTTCCCAGGCCCGAACGCGGCTATTGGGCCAAGCTGGCGGCCGGCAAGGTACCAAAGCAACCTGCGTTGCCCGACCCACAGCCGGGCGACCAGATCGAGTGGTCTCGCGATGGAACTCAACCGAAGCGAGCCCGGCCGCGCCCAAAACCTCTGGAAAAGAAGCATCGCAGGCGACGTAAAGCTACCGAGCCCCTCCCGGATCGACATCCGCTGACTACCGGTGCGAAACCACTGTTCGAGGCAGGTCGGCTGTCATATCAAGCCGAGTACCTTAAGCCCGCCAAAAGGCTGCTCATCGATTTAGCTGTAACCAAATCAGGTTTGGACAAAGCCTTGTCTTTCGCAAACCAGCTCTTCCTCGCCCTGGAAGCCCGCAGATATCGGGTACTCATTGCACCGAACTCGGAGCACTTTCACAGGGCAGAGGTCGATGAACGGGAAAAGCCGGAAAAGAATCGATACTACAACAACCTTTGGGCGCCGCAGCGCTGCACGGTCGTCTACATCGGGACCGTAGCCTTTGGTCTCACCGTCATCGAGATGTCCGAAGAGGTGGAGGCACGATATGTCAACGGTGAGTACGTGCGCCTGAGTGACTACGTCCCAAAACGGCGGGGCCGCCACGCACTGGATAGTGGCTGGTACCAGCAAGCACGAATTTCCGACCGGCCGTCTGTGCTTGCAGG
>JBDLIZ010000725.1:0-2979 GCA_039714615.1 Pseudomonadota bacterium
TGCCATTTTGTAAAGAGTGGCCCTGGGTCGGACGACAATACTCTCTCCTCGCGCAAAGTTCCAAACCAGCGCGTTGAATATAAACATTGTTGTGTTTCACCGCTCGTACGGTCCATCCATGTAGCCAGTTTCCTTTACCATGATTCGCTGCTGAAAGGGAGTTCACGAAAGCTGGATTGCCGCCGGGATCTGACAGCCCCTCTTCCTCAATCTCAGACGCAGGATATCCAGCGCTGTAGAACGATTTGTAAAGTCGCTGCTGTAACTGATTGATCAGATGCGCTCGAGTGGTAGCAGGATCCAATGCTTGACGGATAGTCGTTGGCAATCTACCTTCGCGTCGACCGAACCAAGAAAACTCATCGGCAGCATGGATTGTTACTGCCTGAACCACCGCAATGATGGAATCCCTGGATAGTTGTAACTCGTGGACTGTCATCGATTATCCATCGATTCCAAGCAGATGAATCGCAGCCTGATCGGGTCGTAAAAACATATTCAAACTCACTTGCATCATGGTAACGATCTCCGCTGTCAGATAGTTGGCATTTTTAGCATATTCGTAAGCAGTTTGGACAAGACAGACGGCCGCCAACCGAGTGGCATGGTATAACCAGGTTTGTGCCTTTTGCCCATACAGGCCTCTGGTCTTGCAATAGGTTTCCCAGAATATCCGAAAACTAGGCTGAATCCTCTCCAACGGAAACAAAGCGAGATTTAGGAGCTCATCTGGTCGATCATGCTTGGCAATAGGAACGGATAAAATCCACAGCGCGAGATAGCTGTTGAAAACCGAGCCCACATCCCAATGCGGATCACCTAGGCCCGCGAATTCCCAATCAACGAGCTTTACACCACTGATTCTTGCATGTGGCTTTTTCTTATAGGTAACAAAGTTGGACAGCTTTAAATCTCCGTGGATGACAGTCTCTGCCTTCCAGCTTTTGGATAGAGCCTCCAGTTCATCCCCGAACTGTGTATGGCGTTGAAATAACTTGATCAGTTCGAGGCAGACGCCACTCGATGTTTTCAGAATATCTAATGGTGGATGCCGTAAATTGAAAACTGTCGGCAAAACCTTAGTCAATTTCGGTTCGGCACCTTTGCGGGTAGACCAAGCAAAAGTGGAATCGTGAAGAATACCCAGTGCTGTCCCTATACTTTTTGCCACCGTCTTGGGAAAGCGTCGTGTCTGTGTATGGTAATGCTCCAGATCCTGCGCATGAGGAATCGCTTCCAATGTGATAATACCTCTTGTTTCGTCGTAATCGCGGACGGCAGGCAGGTATTTCCGCATCCTGGCGTGCGAATCCTGACCCAAGATAGCGGTGTACGCGTGGGCCTCGTTCGCGATTGATCCTACATCGACGGAGTGCTTTCCCTGTTTGAGGAAATAGTCACCTCCGCTGAGTCCAGTGACATGGAAGTTGTGATGACGCCGGGAGGCACTGCGCACCCGTATTTTATCGCTCAAGCAGCAGCTGGAATTGATCAGCTGCCGATCGATCAGATATTGTACGGCTTCACAACCGGCTAGCATGGACGCTGGCAATATGAACCTCCTGCAGGAAATCTATTTCTCGGGCGGCTATAGTCAGAGGAATCGCCGGCAAAACCTGAGCATCGAGAGCAAGGCGCCAAAGCGCGTAATAGTCAGGCCCTTTAACAGGCTTGAGCAATGATGCTATCGGTGTTCCTGGTCGCCGAAAAACCTTGACTATAGCCGTGCGAGGTATCTACGCTCCTTCCAGTTATCATCCAGTACGGAACCACACCGTTGAGCCCGCACGCATCGGCTGATATACCAGAACGGGTAAGAGCAGTAGGATACTTTCTTACCCGTACTCCGATCTTCACCTATCAGTTTAGCAACCGCTGATATAGTAGGTACACCCTTTCCAATTGCACAGCGTGGTCGCGCTTTGGGTGAAACGGGCGTTGGCGATATGTGTAGGGAAGCTAGCCCTTTGTGTGCCACCTCTTCGTTTCTTGAGACGGCCCCCCGCTGCTACCTGCGAACGCACAATCTTTCCACGTAAAAATGCGCTAGCGCCACCCGATAGATTTGCCAGTTCAACTTCGGTCAATTCTCGCAGATCGTCGGTAATAAGATCCTCTTCTTCGTTCGTCGTCAAATCGATTATACGCATGATATTTCTCCTTAGAGGTTCGGCCTGAAGAAATGGTTCTTCAGGCACAAAGTTTTGCATAATGCATACCAACGGCAGGATGATCGCTTTTGAATTCCAATATGTGTTTGATTTACAAAATGTTTCTACAGAAATACAAAAAAACACTCAACTCCTGGGAATCTCTCCGCTTGGTGAGTTGTTTGCAGGAGACAAACAAATAATGAGAGGGTGTCGCTCTTAAGATGTAGTAGTCTAGATTTGATCTGACACCTTTCAGATAAAGAGAGGGTTACCGAGATTGATGGTGTTCAATAGGTTTCTTTGGCTCTTCCAGAATATCCAAGGGTTTCAGACACCAAATATACCCGCAGATTTCGGTGAAGAGTCTTTTTTTTAAACCGATAAGTGACTCGTTCATTAGTACAGCGACCAGCAAGTGCCACCAATAATATGACGGTCTATATTCCCGATAGCTGCGTTGAATGAGCCTGATTTAGCCCTGCTAGGCCTGTGTTCGTTCGCCTTGCTCTCGGAAATCTATACTCGCCACCTTATTGGCGTTATTTACTGGTTTCTGTACTAGGCATAACCCCTGCAGGTCTCGTATAGTGCCTCGACCGCCTGAGAGTCTTCCGCGAAGCGGCATCTCGTCTCGCGCCGATGCTCGAAATATTTGCCTGTTTTCCCCATTCCATTGGGGGCGGTGGCCAGCCAGACCGGGGTCTCCGCCCCTTGATCGGCTGTCTCGTGTCCGCCGAAACCCAGGTTATTGCTGAGGGTGGAGTTCACGTCTCCCGGATGGCAGGCGGTGACCGATATCTTATGGGGTCTCAATCGCTGTGCGAAG
>JBDLIZ010000726.1:0-2976 GCA_039714615.1 Pseudomonadota bacterium
GCGTACTACACTGTCGGCTAGAGAATATTCGGTATGAAGATGGAGATGGACGAATCCGCAACTCATAAAATGTGGCTCAACGAGGGTTCATCATTGGATTGAAGCAGTTTGCGTACCGGGGCAAAACTGCGCCTATGACAGGAACAGGGGCCGTATGCCCTCAGGGCCTCGAGATGGACCCGGGTCGGATAGCCCTTGTGCCTGGCGAAACCGTAGGCGGGATACCGCCGGTCCAGATCCCGCATTTCCCGGTCCCGGGCCACCTTGGCGAGAATCGAAGCGGCGCTAATCTGCGCTACCCGCTGGTCACCCTTGACGATCGCCGTGGCACTATACTCCAGGGGGGGACAACGATTACCGTCGATCAGGACATGCGCAGGGGCGATGCTCAGCGCCCCTACGGCACGCTGCATGGCCAACAAGCTGGCTTGTAAGATATTGAGCCGGTCGATTTCCTCTACCCCGGCCGTACCCAATCCCCAAGCCAAGGCATTGCGCTGGATGTATACTTCGAGACGTTCGCGAGACCTGGCCGTCAGGGTCTTGGAATCGGCCAACCCAGCGACGGGCCGTTTGGGATCCAGGATCACCGCCGCCGCAACAACGGGGCCAGCCAAAGGACCGCGCCCGGCCTCATCCACGCCGGCAAGCAGCACCCGGTGATCAATCTCGGACAGGTCCATATCACTAATCCAATCGATGGTGGTAAATTTTTTCATTTATACACTTTAAGCAGGCTACAGATACTAACCTATAACAAAGGTGCTATGGTACACCGACTCTGAATGATTTTTCATTTCAGTTCCAGTCTAAAAAACCCTATACTGCCAGCCCCTCCAAGGCTTGAAAGATACTCAAGATGTCAACGATCACCACCGCCGTCATCGGCGCCGGCTATCTCGGAAAATACCACGTAGAAAAGTATGCTCAGCTCCCCAAGAGCGAGTTCATTGCCGTGGTGGACAGCAATCCCCAAACCGCCCGGGACACCGCGGACCGATACGGCGTTGAGGCATTAACGGATTACCGCGATCTGCTGGAGCGGGTAGATGCCGTCAGCATCGTAGTGCCCACCCGTTGGCATTTTGAAATCGCACGAGCATTTCTTGAAACCGGCAGCCATGTGCTGTTGGAGAAACCCATCACCACCACCGTGGCACAGGCCCAGCAGCTGATCGACCTGGCACGGGAACAGCAGCGGATATTACAGGTGGGACACCTGGAACGCTTCAACAAGGCGATCCTCGATCTAGGTGATTATCTCAAACAACCGTTGTTCATAGAAACCCATCGGCTGGCCCCCTTTAAGCCCCGGGGAACGGACGTCAGCGTGGTGCTGGATCTGATGATCCACGATATCGACATTATTCTGACCATCGTCGACTCACCCTTGGTGCATATCGATGCCAGCGGAGCCGCGGTGCTGTCCGATACGGTCGACATTGCCAATGCCCGACTGAAATTTGCCAGCGGCTGTGTGGCCAACGTCACCGCCAGCCGGATCAGCATGAAAACCGAACGCAAGATGCGCATCTTCCAAAACGATGCCTATCTCTCGGTGGATTTTCACAACCGTGAACTGGCCATATTCCATAAGGGCCAGGGTGAGTTGTACCCCGGCGTGCCGAACATCCAAAACCAAACGTTTCGTTACCAGGAGGATGATGCGCTCAAGACCGAGATCGAATTGTTTTTAAAAACGATTCGCGAAGGAACCCAGCCGATCGTTTCCGGTGATGACGGCAAGCAGGCCTTGGAGGCAGCCATTCAGATCACCGAAATGTTGGCAGGCCAACAGAACAACATTAAACCGTAACGAGAACTACCCATGACGGGTATACCCATGGCGGATGGGTTTTCAGGTGTAGAGAGTGCATTGAGATTGTCGCAGAGCAAGGCGGAATACGTAAGGCATAGTTTTCACTATGGTTTTCGTATTCCAACGACGCTATGCGGCAATGGCGAGGTACTATGTACCCTGAAAACTCATTCGCCATGGGTATATAACCCCTCCGGAGCAAACAATTCCAAGACAATAGGATTCCATCGACATGATCCCCATGGTAGACCTCAAGACCCAGTATCAGCAGATCAAGGAAGAGATCGATGCCGCGGTCTTAGGGGTGCTGGAAAGCACACGTTTTATCCTTGGTCCCAATGTGGGCGCCTTTGAGCAGGAGGCCGCGGATTACCTGGGTGTCACGCATGCCATAAGCTGTGCATCGGGTACCGACGCCCTGCAACTGGCGCTGGTGGCCGCGGGAATCGGCCCGGGCGATGAGGTCATCACCTCGGCATTTACCTTTATCGCCACGGCCGAGGCCATAGCCTACACCGGAGCGAAGCCGGTGTTCGTGGACATCGACCCCCAGACCTTCAATATCGACCCGGCAAAGATCGAGCAGGCGATCACCCCGATGACCCGGGCCGTGCTACCGGTGCATCTGTTTGGACAGCCGGCGGACATGCTGCGGATATCGGGTTTGTGTGAACATCATGACCTGGCTCTGGTCGAGGATTGTGCACAGTCCTTCGGCGCCCATATCGCGGGACGTCAGACCGGCAGCTTTGGACCCTTTGGTTGTTTCAGTTTCTTCCCTAGCAAGAATCTGGGATGTTATGGCGATGGCGGCACGATCACAACCGACTCGGATGAACATGCCGAGAAACTCAGAATGCTGCGCAACCACGGTAGCCGAGAACGTTACCGGCATGAGGTGATCGGCTTCAACAGCCGTCTGGATGAACTTCAGGCCGCAATATTACGGGTAAAACTTAGACACATCGCACGCTACAATGAACAACGCCGCACGGCAGCGCAGACCTATACCCGGCTGCTGGAGGGTACCTCGGTCGTCACGCCCATAGAGACTGAGCCTAGCCATCATGTCTATCACCAATATACGATCCTGTCCGAACAACGCGACAGGATCATGGGAAAGCTGGGTGAGGCCGGTATCGCAAGCGCCATATACT
>JBDLIZ010000727.1:0-2976 GCA_039714615.1 Pseudomonadota bacterium
AGCGAATACGCGTCAGCTCGCACGGTATAAAGCATCGCTCGCCATTGCTCACCTCACTTTATGCCGCCGGTTATGCGAAGCGGTATCCACGTTTGTCTACTGCGCGTTGGTAATAAACATTACATGTCCTCACCTGCGTGCAAAGCGGGAAGCCGGTTCACTATTTCCTCCTCCCGCTGATAGTTCACTCTGAGCCCTGAACAGGCTCACCTTACATACCAACGATATTTCGTTTTTACTTTTGCGGTTAATCGTGATTTACGAGTTATCGCTTCTTTGTGAAGTCGGGGACCAAGAATAAAGAGCAATGTAAACAGCATCATAGCTGGATCGCCAAGGTTGGCACGAGAGTTGTAATAACAGAAGTGACGGGACATTCCGTCCCTTACAAGTTGACCGAAACGGAGGAGAACTACCATGACTATGAACACTGTTTTCAAGGCCTCAGTATTGATGCTGTCACTGACATTACCTGACCTTGCCACGGCGGCGCTGCCCGATCCGGGGATGCAGGTTGAGCGGGGTCGCACGGCGCTGGTTGTGACCGATCCACAGAACGACTTCCTGAGCCCCAAAGGTGTGACCTGGGGCGTGGTCGGTAAGAATGTGACGGCCAACAACACGGTAGAGAACATCGAGTCTCTGTTCAAAGCCGTGAAGGCGAATGGCATTCCGGTGTTTATCTCGCCCCACTATTACTATCCCACCGATCATGGTTGGCATTTCGAGGGCGCGCTCGAGAAGCTGATGCACAACATCGGAATGTTCGATCGAAAAGGCGCGCTGAGTACCGAGGGTTTTGAAGGGTCCGGTGCTGACTGGTTGGAGCGCTACAAGCCGTACATCAATGACGGCGCGACCGTAGTCTCAAGCCCGCACAAAGTATACGGACCGGAAACCAACGATCTGGTGCTCCAATTGCGCAAGCGTGGCATCGACAAGGTCATCCTCGGCGGCATGTCGGCGAATCTTTGCACTGAATCACACATGCGAGCTTTGATCGAGCAGGGTTTCGAGGTCGCTGTGGTGTCGGATGCAACTGCGGCTGCTCAAGTGGAGGAAGGAGACGGATACCAGTCGGCCAGCATCAACTACCGTTTCATCGCCAATACTGTCTGGACCACCAAAGAGGCGGTTCAGGAAATCAACGATTCGAAGTAAGCCATCAAACCTAGGAGAAACTCATGAACATTGCAACTACAGATACCTATTCACGTAAGGACTCTCGCAGTCTGAATATCCTCAAATCGATCGTCTTTGTCTCGGTGGCTACGCTGCTGATGCAGAATCCGGCCTATGCTGTGGACGAGTACAACGTCTCCAGGGGTGTGACGACTGCTGGCGTGCCTCTCGGCCTGCACGGTGTGGATTCCGTCGCTTTGAGTACGCTTGGCGCAGTCGCGGAAGGCGATGCAGCATACACCGTTGTGCATGATGGTGGCGCTTACTACTTTGCGTCGCAAGGATCGGCCGATCGGTTCTCGGCGAATCCGGAACAGTACTTGCCACAGTATGGGGGGTTTTGTGCTTTTGCTGTAGCGCTTGGCAAGAAGTTTGATGGTGACCCCATGTTCGCGGATATCGTCGACGGAAAACTCTATTTGTTCGTCAATGACGCGGTTTTCCGGAAATACAAAGAAAATCCACAAAAAACGCTCACAGATGCGGAGAAAATGTGGCCGAAAATTCAGCACAAGGCTGTCAGCGAATTGTAACTCCCGGGTCAGTCGGACGGGGACGTCAAGCTGAGAAACAGCGCGAAGCAAAGGGGGCGGCCGCAGGGAGAGTGCGGCCGCCCAACATGCTAGCACTGGACACCGAAACCCCCATGCAGCAGATGATCGAGCAGGGTTTCGATGCCGAGGATGAAAAAGCCTTGTGGACTACGGAAGAGGTGGTCCAGAGATTAATAACGCCGAACAGTCATAAACCTACATATCAAGGAGACTGACATGAACTTCATAACTGTAAACGCGCACTGGTTGCTGCGTATCGCGCTCGCAAGTGTATTTGTATACCACGGTGTACTGAAATTTATGGACCTCGAAGGGTTCGCGAACATGTTGCCCATTACCTACACAGAAGTGGTGCTCGTGGCCCTGGCCGAGGTGGGCGGAAGCCTGCTCATCCTGCTGGGTGGATTCCGTAACGACCCTGTGTCAGATGTCGTGACCCGCATTGGCGCGTTTCTCAATATCCCCGTAATGATTGGCGCCGTGACGCTGGTGCACTGGGGACGCTGGAATTTCCTGCCATCCGAAACACATCCAATAGGTGGGATCGAGTTCCAGGTCGTACTGGGGCTGATCATGCTTTACATCGTCATTACCGGGAACAAAGGCATTGGGCCGGTGGGTTCAAGGTCAGTAGATACCATCGGATGAGACCTGAAAGGGGCAAAGAGTAGCCGTGCCTGGTGATCATCTGCCTGGCCCGGCATCAGCAGGCAACTTGCGAACACAAATTGTTACATAACAGGAGATTTACTATGGACTTTGAGAACAAAACAGTTGCCATTACCGGCGGAGCCACTGGAATCGGCCGGGAAACTGCACGTGCCTTTCTGGAGCATGGCGCCAATGTCGTCCTGAATGGCCGGCGCGAGATGAAACTTCAGGAAGCCATTACGGAACTCGATCCAGCGGGTAAGCGTGTGGCGTATCTGGCAGGTGATATCGGTAAACCGGAGACTGCCAGACAGTTGATTAGAACCGCAGTGCAGCGGTTTGGGGGTGTGGACATCCTGGTGAACAACGCCGGCATCTTCAAGCCCACGCCGTTTCTGGAGCATACGGAGGAAGATTACAACGCTTACGTAAACATCATGCTCGGTGGAACGTTTTATGCCTCACAGGCGGCGATCCCTGAAATGCAAAACCGTGGCGGTGGTGCGATTGTCAATACCGGTTCCATGTGGGCCAGCCAGGCAATTGGAGCGACACCCTCCAGTGCCTATTCGGCAGCCAAGGCGGGCGT
>JBDLIZ010000728.1:0-2969 GCA_039714615.1 Pseudomonadota bacterium
GGCGTCCGCGACAGGCGTCGCGGCGCGCTTAGCGGCGCTTGCGTCCGCCGCGTGAGGAGGCCTTCGGATCATCGAAGCGCACACGCAGGGAGCGGTCACCATCACCGACCAGGTTGCCATCCAGCGCCGTCTGCGCGGCACGTGCCTCGTGGCCTTCCATTTCGATGAAGCCGAAACCCTTGCACCGACCGGTAAAGATATCCGAGGCCACGTTAATCGAGCGTACGGTGCCATAGGCAGAAAACATCTCGCGCACGGAGTCTTCAGTGGCGTCCTGCGGGAGGTTGCCGACAAACAACTTTTTCATGTGTATACCCTCGTTGGAGCCGGACGATTGTCGCCGGCTACGGCAAAAAAGAAACCCCGCGGGCGGGGTTCTTTGTACTGATGGTGGCTACAGGCGTTTTTCAGCCAGACAGCGTGATGGCGCCAAGAGTATCTGTCAGGACGGGGAATAACAAGCGGTTTTTCCCGATGCGGTTCGCAGGCTCACCGCATCTTCTACTGGTTTCCCTCAACACGGATCTGATAGCTACTGTGGCAGGACACGCATTTGGACAGCGTTGCGCCCAGCTGCGACAGGGTATGTTGGCTATCACCCAATGATTCGGCATCCAGCGCGATCTGGTCAAAGTCGCGGTGTACCGAAAACCCCAGCTTGCGAAACCCTTCCGGCAAGGCCTGCTTGAGGTCAGGCGGTACATCGTGCGTCATCGGACTACCCAGTGCATACGCCGTCCTGGCAACCGCTTCCATATTGTCCTGTGACAAGGCGACCGAGAGCTGCTGCAGCCCCGCAAGAAACTGCCGCATCTCGGTGAGCACCAGCGAGCGATGCTGTGGCGAGAGCTGGATAACGGTGCGCGTATCCCCCTCCTCTGCAACCACGGAGGACAGGAATACACACAACGCTGCGAATAAAAAGATCCTGATTTTCATACCCGACTACCTCATAGTTATTTTTCATGAATTCTCGTTACGAACACGCTCGCACCCGGACGCCTTTATAACAGGTTGGAACATGCGGCGGTATTGGCTGGGCGTCAGGCCCGTGCGGCGTTTGAATAAGCGGCGGAAGAAAGACGGGTCTTCATAACTGACGTCTACACTGATTTCATCCACGGGTTTCTGTCCGGACTCAAGCAGGCGCTTCGCCTCTTCAACGCGCAGGTTTTGCAAATATTCGATCAGCGTGCTGCCGGTCGCCGCCTTGAAGCGCCGCTTCAGGGTGCGTTCAGGGATATTTGCCCGCTCGACGACCTGTTTGATTGTACCGGTTTCCCGGTAATGTTCGCCCAGCCACTGCTCGCAGGACCGCACCACGGAATCCGCATGCGGGTTGCTGCGCACCAGTGTCGCATAGGGCAACTGGCCCTCACCGTGCCATTTCAGGAGATACACCTTGGCTATCCGCAGCGCCTCCCCCGGGCTGCCATGGCGCGCGATGATATGTATGGCGAGATCATGCCAGGAGGTCGTACCACCCGCGGTGACAATGCGGCCCGCTGCATCGGCAAATACCAGATTCGGCTCCGGGCGGAAGTGGACTTTCGGATAGCGCTTGCTGAAAAGATCCTGATAGCCCCAGTGGGATGTGGCTTCGCAGCCATCAAGCAAACCGGTCTCGGCCAGCATGACGGAGCCGGAACAGGCGGAATAAAGCGTGCTGCCTTCTTTATACTGGCGACAGATCCAGTCCATGAGTTCGGGATAGCGTCCATGGATATCCTCGTCCGGACCCAGCCACAGTTCCGGCAATATCAGGATAGCGGCGCCGGGATTGTCAGCGACCGCGCAATCGGGCACGACCGGAATGCCATTGCCACAGGAAAATGATTCCGCAGTCGGTGAAACGATACGAACCCGAAACAGCGTCTGCTCCGACCCGGTTCGCGCCAGTGTCTGCCAGATATTCCCGGCCGCCAGCAGTACATCCAGCATGCCGTAGAGTGCGGAGCCCGCCGTCTCGGGCACCGCAACAATCAGCACGTCCACAGGGTCTTTTCGGGTACTTGTCATCACGGAATCCTCAATTAGTGGCACAAATGCCCTGCTTCTGTCCAAAATCCATCTTATGGATCCACCTGTCAAGGTCTATCGTATCTCTCAAGTCGCTTTCACGCTGTCACGCAGCCCGGGCGATTCATTGAGTAAACCTGCACACAGAAGGAGAAGGACCATGACTGATCAAACGACAAACAAACAGGCACATCCCGACACGTATGACGGGACCGTCAATGGCATCCATATGGAGACGCTGCAAGGAACAGTGCATGCCATCGAACAGGAACCCGAGCTGGGACAGTGCAAATTCCGCGCACGCAACCAATGGCTGGGCGGCAACCATAACAGCACCACCATCACCGGCTTTTACGGCGCCAAACAGGAAATCGCCCATAAACAGGTGTTCGAACTGCACGCCGACGAACCCCCGATTCTGGCGGGCAATGATGAGGGCGCCAACCCGGTCGAACACCTGCTCAACGCACTGGCCGCCTGCGTCACCACCAGCATGGTGGCACATGCCGCGGTACGGGGCATCCATATCGAGGAACTGGAGTCCGAGCTTGAAGGCGACATCGACCTGCGCGGCTTCCTGGGACTCTCCAACGACGTGCCGAAGGGCTTTACCGATATCCGCATCAACTTCAAGGTCAAGTCTGATGTTGACAACATGGAACGACTGAAGCGTCTGACCGCGTACTCACCGGTATTTAATACCCTCACACAGGGCGCCAATGTGGACATCCAGGTGGAGTCGAAATAGGCCAGTGCCATACGTCATACATCCTTGACCTCGGGTGCAAAACCGCGCCGCAGTGTGTTTTCCGTAATACAAACCGGGTCGGTAAACTGTCTGAGGTAATCCGACCCACCGGCCTTGCTGCCCATGCCGCTGAGGCGGAATCCGCCGAATGGCTGGCGTGAAACCAGAGCGCCCGTGATCTTGCGGTTGAGATACAGATTGC
>JBDLIZ010000729.1:0-2965 GCA_039714615.1 Pseudomonadota bacterium
GTTGCGGATGGAGAAAGACATCTTAAAAAAAGCGACGGTATTCTTTGCAGCAGAAACGAAGTGAAGTATTCGTTTATCACCCAGCATAAGAATACCTATCCAATCAGCCTGCGGTGTCAGGTATTGGGTGTGAGCCGTAACGGTTATTACAACTATCAGGCAAGTATAGCCATCCGGTCAGATGGCTCAGAGCATCAGGAGATGCTGGAATGGGTCAAGGATATTGCTAAAAGCTCTGACTGTAGCTATAGCAGTCGTCGCATGAAGAAGGCATTGAATGCCTTAGGCTTTCCCGTTAGCCGCAACCAGGCAAGAAAGCTGATGCGGGAGGCCGGCATACAGGCTCGTCACCGCAAAAAATCCAAGGTGACAACAAACAGTAACCACGAGCAACCGGTGTTTGATAATTTGCTGGAACGTCAGTTTAATGTACCACAGAAAGATCAGGTTTATGCTTCTGATGTGACTTATATCTGGACACAGGAAGGTTGGTTGTATCTGGCAGTAGTTATCGACCTGTGCTCCCGTAAAGTGGTGGGCTGGAGCATGAGTTCACGCATGAAAGCACAGCTGGTGTGTGACGCTTTGAAAATGGCCATCTGGCAGCGCAGGCCAACAGCTGGTTTGATCCATCACTCGGATCGTGGTTCGCAGTATGCCAGCAAAGCCTTCCGGCGACTGCTCAAAGTCCACGGCTTTAGAGGCAGTATGAGCCGTAAAGGGGATTGTTGCGATATTCAGTTAATCTGGCATTGAACGCCCAACCCAATCTGACCCGTGCTGGGATTGGCAGAATTGCCTTTGCATTGACCTGTCGGTTGGTTTTCGGCGTTCCCCGAGCATTGCCGGGCCCATTAACTGTGACCTAATAGGAGCTTTGAACTGCACCGTGAATGTCCTGTCCTGCGATGGGCTGGTGATGTGCACTAAATCCTTTAAGCAGGAGTGGAAAATGGCTAATCATCTTGTATTGCATGAGGTCATTCTTGGCGTCGACACCCATTTAGATACACATGTCGGGGCTGTCATTGATCATGCGGGCAAGCTACTGGGCACGCATGCTACACCCGCCAATAAGGCCGGCTACTGGGCGCTTCTCCGTTGGGCGCGTTCATTTGGCAAGGTTTACCGCGCTGGGATAGAAGGAACGGGTACATACGGCGCAGCACTTTCGCGAATGTTACGCGAAGAGGGAGTCGACGTTTGGGAAATCAACAGACCTAATCGGTCCAAACAGCTTCTGCAGGGTAAATCCGATCCGACCGATGCCGAAAATGCTGCGCGTGCCGTTCTGTCAGGCGAGGCCCATGCGACTCCCAAGTTGCAATCAGGTGTTGCCGAAGCCCTGAGGACAATAGTGGTTGCGCGCAGAAGCGCAGTAAAGGCCAGGACGCAGGCGATCAATCAGCTCCGGTCACTCCTGATCTGTGCGCCCGAGGACATTCGACGACGCCTCTGAAACACCAAGCCGAAACAGTGCATTGAAAGCTGCACCGGTATTAGCACACTAGGTGACACACCGATGCTGCAAACCTTAGGTGGCACTCTGCGCTTGCTACCAATACGGTGGCAGCATCTCACCGCTGAGCTGAGTCAACTTGATGCAACTCTGGAACGCTTGACCAAAGACGCCGCTAAACGTTTGATCGGCTAGGTCGGTGTCGGGCCTTACACGGCGGCGACTCTCCTCGCGGTCGCTGGCGATAATCCTGATCGCCTTCACAGCGAGGCCGCGTTTGCTGCCCTGTGTGGTGCAAGCCCACTGCAGGCCTCATCGGGAAAGACCGTTCGCCATCGGCTCAACCGAGGCGGTGATCGGTCTGCCAACAATGCGCTCAGGACCATTGCCATGGTTCGGATGCGCAGCGAACCGCGAACCTGTGCGTACGTAGCCCCCCGCAGCGCTGAGGGCATAACAACCAAGGAAATCCAGCGATGCTTGAAACGCTACATAGCGAGAGAACTTTATCCGCTCATCCTTGCTGATTTGCAGGAAGCAGCTACGAGTACTTGACATAGGAGCGTCAATGCGGTGGTTGAGAGTTTCTTCGGCAGCTTGAAACAGGAAAGGGTGCAATGGCGAAGCTACCAGACACGCTATGAAGCCCAACAGGATATATTGAGTTATATATCCATGTTCTATAACAGCTATCGATTGCACTCATACCCGGTGATCGCCAGACGGCTGGCAAACAGAAACCGGAGCGGGAGAGGCACACTGAGCACCCATTGGCTCATCGGTTCAAGTGCCGAGCTTGTTGGAATCGATGAGGATGAGGCGGTTCAGGCGATACAACGAGCCGGTCTCCAGAAAAACGTGCATTTGTCCGGCGTCAATTATTTTGTCCGGGAACCGGACAGGTTAATTGTCGTCAAACAGGCCAGTTCGAACGGGCAAATTCGGGAAAGTCCTCGATGGCCATCCCATCGAGTCCGGGAGCACCCCGGTTGGCCTTCACCCGCTTCCATGCCCGTCGCACATTCTCTCTGTCCAGGACCCGCTCCATCAGATCGTCGTGCAGGGCTGGCTGCATGGGACCACGCCGCAGACTGTCTCCCCCGGTCGGGTTCACAGGCGTCTGCAAGTGACTCATGGCTCCTCCCTGTCTTCTCGTGTTCGGCCCTTCACCACGTCATTGTTCCCCAATAGCGCGGCTAATATGGCCTCTGCTGACTTCTGTCCCATCACGCCTGACGTTGCCGCAAGGCGCGCTGCCCGAGTCGCGGTAGGGTCCGGTGGTGATTCCACCGCTTTCGCGGTAGCCCTCAGTCCGGCTCCCATGGCAACCACAGCCCCTTAGGGTCCGATGGCGATGCCGACCCTTTCGGGCCGGGCCTCAGTTCGACTCCCATAGTGACACAGGCCGCAAGTGAAACAGATCTCCCCGGATAAGAACATGAACTTTCCGTGCACAACCGCTGCATTCACCCTATCCCCTGCACCTGATGGGCTTCGTCATCTTGT
>JBDLIZ010000730.1:0-2959 GCA_039714615.1 Pseudomonadota bacterium
GGCTGAACGACCGTACAGGCCGCTCTTGGGCATCCATGCCCTTGCGGCATTGGTATATCCGTATACGGCAGAAGTACGGGCTGGGTGCGTCACAGGGAGGTCTGCTTGCGAGGGCAGGCATTCAGAACGATTCACTGGAGAGGTGGCAGAGTGGGTGAAGCCAAACCGTTTGTCCAGTGGACAAACGCAGTTGGCTGAACGACCGTACAGGAGGTACGGGCTGGGTGCGTCACAGGGAGGTCTGCTTGCGAGGGCAGGCATTCAGAACGATTCACTGGAGAGGTGGCAGAGCGGTTGAATGCACCGGTCTTGAAAACCGGCAAGGGTTAGTAGCCCTTCCAGGGTTCGAATCCCTGCCTCTCCGCCAATTAAAAAGGGGACCCGATTGGGTCCCCTTTTTAATTGGCGAAGTGTGCGGGATTTAATTTGAACCCTTCGGTTCGACAAAATTGCCTGGAGCAATTTTGAACGTGCGCAGCGCGGCCCGCAGGGCGAGGGCATGGAAAGCCCGAGTAATCCCTGCCTCTCGGCCATAAAAACAAAGGCTTACGACCATCACGGCGTAGGCCTTTTTTGTTGGGATCTTGCCATTTGGGATCAGTCTCATGTTCCCATGTACCACATGGGAACGCTTGCTTGATCGCATCGCGGTCATTCTCCGCTCCACCAGGTCGTATGGACAGGGATCAATCCATCCTGTCCCAGATAATTTCGTGCGTTCGAATAACGCCAATCTTCAGATTTATCAACATTATCCCGTTTAACCTAATCTTTACGTTGCCACATGTGGCTTGAAAGACAATTCGAGCCCGAGCGCCTTAGTCACCTTCAGAATAGAAGCGAAACTCGGGTTGCCTTCCCCTGACAGCGCCTTGTAAAGCCCTTCTCTGGTTAGCCCGGTGTCCCTGGCCAACTGCGCCATGTTGCGCGCTTTGGCGATATCGCCAATCGCCTTGGCAATCAGTCGGCCATCGCCTTCATCCTCTTCGATGCAGGCCTCGAGATAGAGCTGCATATCCTGCTCTGTATCGAGAAACTCTGAACTATCCCATCTGGAATACTTTTCCGCCATGATTACCTCCAATCTCCAGCCAACATTTTGGCTTTTTTGATGTCTTTGTCCTGAGTGCTCTTATCACCTCCGCAGAGCAACACAACAACAACCTTTCCCTGCTGGACGAAATAAACTCGGTAGCCTGGTCCGTAAGGGATGCGGGCCTCTTGAATGTTTCGGATCGGATTATCTCAAACATGATTTAAGTGTAAGCCGTGGTTATCACTTTAACAACTCAAACAGAAGCTGTGAGATAGAGCAGAGGAAGTGGAATTCAGGTTATTTTTTGGGACAAATTTGGGACACTTTCCCTTGTTTTGTTGGCGCCAGACCAGGGCGTCAAGAATAATCTGAGCGGTGGCCGGACGGGTAAACAGGGGTATCCAGTTGGAAACTGTACAGGGCAGAAAATATGGGGCCTTGTCATCAAAAATCCGCTAGCGACTTCTTCCCACTATGCGGCTCCCGATTGTCCAATGGGGACGGCTTTTTGCAGATCATCAGCCACTTGGTTTTCAGGAACACCACAGCATAAAGCTTCTGCAACCGGTACGTGATATATGGAATAGCAGGCCTGTACCGTCTCACAGCTGTCATTTTCCCATGGCCTGTTCATCATGCCTCCTTAGATACCCTAACTACCCACCAATAAAGGTCATTTTCATCCAACGTTGTCCAGTGTAGTATATCCGCAGTACATCCGAAAGACACCCCCGGAAATGAGGTTACTAATGGCAGAAACCAAATCGACCACCCTGACTGTCCGTGTCCATCCAGAGGTCAAGGAGGGGCTGCGGGCCGTCGCCGAGCAGGAGCGGCGCAGTCTGGCCAATATGATCGAGATCATGATCCGCGACTACTGCGACCGTAACGGCGTGGCTATCAAGAATTCCGGCGCTGCCGGATAAACAATCAGGACGATTCCATCTCCATGACACCTGCGAATTTCCAGCAACTCTCCAACTTCATCTGGTCCGTGGCCGATCTTCTGCGCGGTCCCTACCGACCGCCACAGTATGAGCGGGTCATGCTGCCCAGGATCAACGACGGTGCACTGCTGTTCTTGATCCACATGATCTCCAAGTTCCAGCCCTATGCGGAGGGCAACCGCAACAAGCCGGGCACCCGCGTCGCCATTGTCTTCAACGGTTCGCCGCTCTTTACCGGTGGTGCCGGTTCCGGCGAGAGCGAGATTCGCCGCTGGATCATCGAGCACGACTGGCTGGAGACGATCATCGCCCTGCCGGAGCAGATGTTCTACAACACCGGCATCGGCACCTACATATGGGTGGTTTCCAACCGCAAGACCACCGAACGACGCGGCAAGATCCAGTTGATCGATGCCCGCGAACACGGGGCCTTTGAAGCATCAGAGACCAGCAAGCTGTTCGACAACGCCGACTTCGGCTATCGGCGCATTACCGTGCAACGGCCATTGCGCCTGAGATTCCAGATCACCCAGGAGACCAAGGAGCAGTTTCTCGACACCTGCCCGGAACTGCTCGATGCCGTGCTGGAGATGGAAGAGGCATTCGGTCCAGATCCCCACTACGACTGGAACAAGGTCTGGGCCAAAGCACAGCGGATCGTCAAGGAGAGCGAGAACGACTGGCTCAAGGGGGCTAAAGGCACGGCACAAAAGAAGCTGTTCCGTGAGGTCTTCACCGAAATCGATCCCGATGCCAAGTCGGTGATCGCCAAGCATGGCAAACGGGTGCGGGCGGTGCGCTGGGCTGACCTGCCCAACCAGACCCTGCCGGAGGGAAGGGACATCGACAATCTCGACCCCCTGTTCGGTGTTTACCCAGATGAGGATGGAAAGAAACAGACTGACCAATCGGCAGGAAAGCCGATTGGCAGGGCCAAAGGCCGCCGCGAAGCGGTTAAACACAAGGATGTGTTTCA
>JBDLIZ010000731.1:0-2958 GCA_039714615.1 Pseudomonadota bacterium
AGGAATGGCTCAACAATAACTTGGTCATTTGGCGCTCAGATTTAGTTTGTATTTGGACGATCTGATTGAGTAAAAGTGCAGGAATAGTAGTTCTATTTCGAGGTTTTACGATTGAAGATCGTTCAAAGACAGGCTGAAGATGAGATGTAAAAGGGCTGAGTTATTGTTGAGCCATTCCTTAGCAGAACAACATTAGGGGACAGGTATTATTAGTGACTATCCAGCCCGGGATGTCCCTTGAAGCTCTATGGTAGCGCCCCCTTCGCATCACAATTTTGCACCAATGCCTGTTCACATAAAAACTGGTGCAATTGTTTGGCGACTATCATGTGACCAGTTGCATTCCAATGATTGTCATCTGGTAATGTATAGTCGGTGCCTACTGCAGCCTCTTTTCGCAATACGGGTCCAAGATTTAGCAACTTAACCGTGAGATGGTCGGCAAGGATCTGTAAATCACCTTCCAGCTCCGGGTGTTTTTCATCTATATTCATTAACATCACGATTGTGCCTGACTCTTTTGCATGTTGCACAAACCGGGTGATGAGTGCCTTTGTTAAATGCCATGCGTCACCATTTTCTGAAAATAGCCAACGTTCCCTGAGATTACGAACACGTTGCCAAAACCACCGCAAGAACACACTGTTGTCTGCGAGCTCCCAAGTATCGCTGGAGTCGATCCGGGCAGCGAATTCCGCCAGGGTCGGCACCGGTGTCCCGTTGAGCTGCAATTCGTCATTGCCTAATAAAGTATAGTAGGGTTTCGGGTGGAAATAGTTGCCAGTTGCATTACGTTTTATATGGAAGAAAGCAGTCGCTAGCATGACAATATCCAAGTCATATTGGGCGGCATCCTGCTTAAAATATAGCAGCATCTGATCGGTACCATAACCGCGCACGCCAAAATTTAAAACTTCCTCGTTATGCAATTCTCGATTCAAAATTGAAATATAGGTTTCATCGTCGTTTACCGTCTCGGCGAATGTCTGCGAATCCCCAAATACACCCAATCGAACCGTATTCACGGGTTTCATTAAAGAGGTGGGATAAATACCTCGTAATCCAAATCGGTTTGTTCGAATACCTACCTCATAGACGTTCGGTTTAACGTGGCGCACGTTAGCGTTGGCTTTCACTCTCCAGCCAAGTAGCGAGTCATATATATCAAAGGTGCCCGGGTATGATGTTGTGCCGCATTTATCTCTCTGCTGGTGTAATTTCATCAAAGTAAGGTGATTCTGCAAATCTTCGGAAATTCCGAAATGCGGCAAGGATCCCTGATGCTGAGAATCTAACCAAATTCGTAGACCTGCCTCCACCAGCAGGAAGGTTACAGCCAATGACACAAGTAAAAGCAGGACATCGAGCCATTTAGCTGAGTGCGAATCGTCTGGTTGATGCCTGTGCATACCCTCAAATTGTTCATGTTTCCTTGCTGCTGATCTTGGCATATTCATCAGGCAACTGACCGGAAAACTCTAGGAACCTGTCCGAGAATAGAAACCGTAGCGAGGGCAAGCCATTTTGAGTTCATTTTTTTGATCAATTGAGGCGAATTGTAGGCCCTATTTAACGAGAATGATCGAGAAAATGGGCCAAAAGGGCTTTTCCGCAGTAGGTTCTCTATTCTCGGACAGGCTCCTAGGTTCAAATTGCTTTTTCATGGAACATTCTCGTTCAGGATATCGGAGAATTTATCCACGGTGTGCGGTGGTTTTATTAACCCCCATATGATAATCGGGCTTGTCAAGATCCATTCAAGAAAATAGTAGGAGGGTTTGCGTAACTCGCGATATCGCAGGACAAACGCGACAAAGATCAGTAGTATTGGGGTCAATCTCAATTTATCTGATCCCTGCTATCGTTTCTTAATAATTCATCAAAGTAGGAGATGGTTTTCTTCAGTCCAACCTCCAATTTTATTTTGGGTTTCCATCCCAGCATTTCTCTAGCTTGGGTAATGTCAGGCTGGCGCTGCACCGGATCGTCGCTAGGAAGGGGCTTGAAATCTAGCTGGGAACTCGAACCCGTCAGATCAATGATTTTTTCTGCCAATTCTTGGATAGTGAATTCATCAGGATTGCCGATGTTGATCGGACCGGTAAATTTATCCTGGCTACTCATGAATCGAACAATGACATCAATCAAGTCATCCACGAAACAAAAGGACCGGCTCTGTGAGCCTTCACCATAAAGGGTGAGCGGCTTGTTCTGCAGCGCCTGCATGATGAAATTAGAGACCACGCGCCCGTCGTTGGGATGCATGTTGGGGCCGTAGGTATTGAAGATGCGGGCCACCTTGATACGTAGATTATGCTGGCGATGATAATCGAAGAACAGGGTTTCGGCGCAACGCTTCCCTTCATCATAGCATGAGCGCATTCCGATGGGGTTCACATGGCCCCAGTAGTCTTCTGTCTGCGGATGGATTTTGGGGTCGCCATACACCTCGCTGGTGGAGGCCTGAAAGATCTTCGCCCTTACCCGTTTGGCCAGTCCCAGCATGTTGATGGCGCCGTGAACGCTGGTCTTGGTTGTCTGGACGGGGTCATACTGATAGTGGATTGGGGATGCAGGGCAGGCCAGATTGTAGATCTCGTCCACTTCGACGTAGAGCGGGAAGGTGATGTCGTGGCGTAAAAGTTCGAAATGGTGATCGTCGAGTAATTCTAGGATATTTCTCTTGGTTCCGGTAAAGAAATTATCCACACAGATGACGTCGTGCTTGTCTTGCAGAAGACGAGTACAGAGGTGAGAGCCTAAGAAGCCGGCGCCGCCGGTGATAAGTATGCGTTTTCGAGTGTGCATGAGAGTTAAATTTTTAGTTTTACGTTTTACCCTGTTGTCTCATTTCTTACTTCCATGCTCGATTTCTCATTACACCTAAATCCTGCAAATGGTTGTACCTTCAGAGTGAAATATATTGATATTTAGGCGAATTTTAAACCGAGTGGAATT
>JBDLIZ010000732.1:0-2950 GCA_039714615.1 Pseudomonadota bacterium
GAGCTACAGGGATGTATTCACTGCGTGTCCTGCAACCACACCCCAGATACGCCCGGTACTTATGGACAATCTCAGCCGTCAGAGTAGCTGAGTATCAGGAGTAATCAGGAAAAAATTTGGCCAGTTAAGAATAGATATTCTGTTATTTCAGCCCTCCCAACCCATTACATGAGGTACAAAAATGAAACTGAAACCCGGCGATAAAGCACCCCATTTCGAAATAGCTGATGTCCATGGCCAACTCCAGACGACCACAGGCGATGGCGCCTCTCCGGTACATCTGTCTTTTTATCGCCATGCCGGCTGTCCACCTTGCAACCTGCGTGTTCACGAATTGATGGCCGCCAAAAAACGGTTTGATCAACTTGGTGTGAGGATGGTGGGGGTGTTCGAATCTACCATTGAGCATATTCGTCAGGACCTGGCGCATGGAGAAGTACCCTTTCCGATCCTGCCTGATAGGGATCGTCAGCTATATAAGCAATATGCAGTCAATCCGTCACTGGGTGGTTTTATCAGCAGTTTCTTGCTTAGGCCAGCCTATTCGATGAAGGCTATTTTCCGGCACGGCTATATTCCAAAGTTCGCCGAGGCCACAACCATGATGCCAGCGGAATTCCTGATTGCTCCGGACGGCACCATCAAACTGGCACACTATGGCAAGGACCTGGGAGACTATGTACCGCTCGATACCCTGTATCAGTTACTGGCGGAGATGACGCCGAATGAATCGGTGGCACCCGCTGCGGAGCAGGTGAGGGCGGTATGAGTATCCTCGCAGGTCTCGAGAACTGGGTCGTCGATGATATGACACCCAAACAGGTGCGACATGTTCAACCCGTATTGCCGGCAGAGGCAAGTGGTAAGGTCAACGATCTGTATCAACAAATTCGGAAGGATTTCCAACTTGTGCCGCCGCTAACCCTGTTCTCGCCAGCACCGGAGTTGCTGGCTGGTGCGTGGAGCATCTGGCGCGAATCCCAATTTGTTGTTGGCGTGGTCGAGCGGCCAATCAAGGAGGCGATAGCAGCAGCAGTCTCGCGTATCAATGTCTGCCCCTATTGTGTTGATGCGCACACCGGTATGCTGCATGCATCGTCTGATCACGATGTGGTGCGCGGTATCTTGAGCGAGGATCATGAGGCGATCCAGGCCCGGCGCATGCGGGATATGGTGAATTGGGCATTGGCGACGCGAACACCCGACAGCCACGCCTTGAGACAACCACCCTTCAGTCGCGAGGATGCGCCGGAGATTGTAGGCACTGCGCTCACCTATCACTTCGTGAACCGTATGGTGAGCATTTTTCTTGCCGATACGCCAATGCCTGTGCCGGCTGGCGCAGCTAGACTGAGGGGAATGGCTGCACGAATCTTCGGTATGACCGTGGGTAAACGCATCATGGCTCGCCAACCGGTTGCCGGTGAATCGCTTCGATTCGTCCCCGAGGTCGACTTGCCCGATGACTTGGTGTGGGCTTCGTCAAACTCCGGTATCGCCGCGGCTTTTGCAGGTTGCATCAAGATTATTGAAAACGAGGGCGATAACACGCTGCCCGGCTCAGTGCGGAATCTGGTGAGGCAGGAGCTTGCCGAGTGGCGTGGAGAGGAAAAAGGTATCAGCCGGCATTGGCTGGAAGGGGCACTTGCCGATATTAGCGATCGACACAAACCGGCAGCCCGCCTGGCGTTGTTCACCGCGCTGGCCCCCTACCAGGTGGATGATGCGGCAATAAAGGCCTTCCGTGAGTCAAGGCCGGGTGATCGGGAACTGTTGGGGTTAGCGGCCTGGGCGAGCATGGCCGCGGTACGACGTATCGGCAGTTGGTTGGGTGGGCATGAAGTCTGTTAACTCCATGTTACAACCCTTTCCGGAACGACATGGCCGCTTCCCATTGAGACGGCCTACTGTCAGGCGAATGCTCTCTCTAAACAATACGATTAAACTGAATTCCACTTCTACTTGCTTGGTCATATCAGTAAGATATAGCTATATTTTTCAAGAAATTATTGATAATGGTATTTTTCATGGTATTTACTCAACCCGCCGATTCTAAGCAATTGTATTTACAATATTTGCCAAGCTTATTAACAATCGAGTGGGAATAGTATTTTTTAACTTGGACAACTGGTTGGCACTGTCTCTAAAGTTGATGTGTCATCGCGCAGTGACACATCATGACCCTAGACGAACAGGACCACCACTATATGAGGTTTGCTCTCGAACTTGCCGAGCGGGCCGAGTCTGAGGGTGAAGTGCCTGTTGGTGCGGTACTGGTGCGTGACGGCAGGATTATCGGCCAGGGCTGGAATCGTCCTATCTGCCAGCATGACCCGACCGCGCATGCCGAAATCATGACCTTGCGTGATGCGGGGAGAAACGAACAGAATTACCGGCTGCCGGATTCCACCCTCTATGTAACCCTGGAGCCCTGTCCGATGTGCGCCGGAGCCATGGTGCACGCCCGGATAAAACGGCTGGTCTTTGGTGCATTTGATCCCCGTTCAGGCGCTGTGGGCAGTGTCTTTGATCTGCTGCCATCGGACAGTCGCTTCAACCACTTTGTGGATGCTGAGGGTGGTTGCATGGAGAGCGATTGTGCTGAGAAGATTCGTGCCTTCTTTCAGTCAAAACGAAAGAGTTAAAAAAGACCCGCATAATTGATGCAATGCAGATGGACTGGCATTTCCCGCTCTATGGGCGATTCACAAGGGATTTGGCGAAATGGACAGGGCATAAGGCAGTTTCTGCTCCTTGGTTGGCGCAGGTCTATTCTGCTGATTACGCCAGACCAGCAACTCATAGTAGGCCCTGATATTGTCAACATAATCGACCGGTTCCTTACCGCGGGCGTAACCACGTTTCAGGGTCTTGTACCATTTTTCCAGACTGAGCTTGGGCAGGTGTTGTTTGACATCTGACCACTTGTCGGGATTGCCGCCCAGCCTCT
>JBDLIZ010000733.1:0-2945 GCA_039714615.1 Pseudomonadota bacterium
CCGCGAAGCAGGCCATACTCAAGGTAGTTCCTCGCTTTGAGATAGGATCTATGGGGGTAGGAAAAGCGGTAGTCCGGGCTTATTCTGAACGGATCTTCACTGAAACCGTAAAAAGCTTCATACATGGATTGGTATTATTGTCGGAATGTGTTCTTGCGGGTATGCGATCTTCTAGTGACCTTAATATTTTCCTGGTAATTGAAATTAGGCAGGTTTTGAGAGGTTTAGTTCCCGGTACATACCCATCCGTCATGGGTATAGTGGCTTCGTTGTGGATGATTTAACGAAGTGATTTTCTAATCACCTTAACTCTAGATTCCCTGTAAACCTAAAGAGTTGTTTCAGCGAGACCTGGGCTGAATGCATTCCCTGTGCGAGTCTGACAACAGTAAGCCAGTCTTGCGGGTGCAGAATGACTTCGGTAAAGATATGAGGCAATGACATCAATCCTACTTCATTGACCGCTTTTACCAGACGTTGCGGAACCCTCATTGTAACCGTGTCTGAGATGCTGCGAACAGCAATCCACAATACCCCGGCGCGTTGGGAGATCTCCGCGATCGCTGCCGTCTCCATGTCCGCGGCGATCGCTGCTTGGCTTACGGCAACGGAACGCTTCTGGGCGATGTCCGTCAATACAGCGGAGGTTTCGGCCAGGGCCCCGGTACGGATCTCGAATTTGTTACCAATATATCGAGATAGACGTTGATGCCAATCCTGATTTACGGGAAAGATTTTACCCTCCGTGGATCTGACCGTCCTGGGTAGAACGATATCGCCGGGTCTAAGGCTCTCGTCCAATGCCGCGGCAGTACCCCAGCTAAGCAGTGCGTCGGCACCTTCAGCGATCAGTCGTGACGCTCCCTGACGGGCCTGTTCTCTTCCCATTCCGGTAAGTGTGATCACTGTATTCTGGTCGAGATAGGCAAGCTCTCCAGGGGCTATTCTGTTGCGGGTGAGGGTCCTCAATTCGACTGTAAGGGCGCAGCAGATACCAAGTAGCCTTGAGGACATAGGTTATCGGGAGGGGGCCTGTTCCCCAGGAATCGTCCATTGCCAGACGGACAATATCATGCTCTGTGTCAGTGTTCCGTCCTCAATTTGCGATAACGTGCCAGGGCCCATAACGGGAAATACTTGCTGTAGCCATGATATTTCAGATAGAAGACGCGTGGAAATCCCGGAGCACTGAAATCGGGTTCGTACCAGAGCCCGTCCATACCTTGGATCTGAATCAGATACTCGGCGCCTCTTTGTACCTCCAGTGAATCGCTATGCCCGGCGGCCATCAGTGCCAGCATGGCCCAGGCCGTCGAAAACGAAGTGCTTGTCGCGCCCTCTCCGGCCAGCGATCGGTCGGCATAGGAGTGGTTACTCTCGCCCCAGCCGCCATCGCTTCTTTGTTTGGCCTTAAGCCATTTGACCGCCCTTTGGATCATGGGATCATCATTAGAAATATCGGCTTGTTGCAGGGCGGCAAGCACCGACCAAGTGCCGTAGATGTAGTTGGTCCCCCAGCGTCCGAACCAGCACCCCTCGGGTTCCTGTTCCTTTCGCAGATAGGCCATACAAGCCTTCATGGGGGCGCGGTATTGTGGATGGTCCTTTATCAACAGGGCAAAAAGAGTGACACAGCGCGCACTGACGTCGGTCGTGGGCGGGTCAAGCAAGGCCCCGTGGTCGGCGAAGGGGATCTCGTTGAGGTAATAGTGAGTGTTATCGGCATCGAATGAGCCAAATCCGCCATTTTTTGATTGCATCCCGGTGAGCCAGTCGGCAGCGCGTTTTACTGAGCTGTCGAACCATTTGTCATGGGTCTGAACCATGGCCCAGGCGACTGCCGCGGTGTCATCCAGGTCGGGATAGTGGTCGTTACGGAACTGAAACGGCCAGCCCCCCCCCTCGAGGCCCGGACGATACGTTTGCCAATCCCCTTTATGGGTCAACAGCTGACGTTGTTGTAACCAGACTAATGCGTTGTGAATCGCCCGTTTAACGCGCTGGCCTCCCAGTTCCTGAAAGGCCAACACGGCCAGGGCCGTGTCCCATACAGGAGAGACACAGGGTTGGCAATAGGCTGATTTTTTGTCTTCGACGAGCAGTTTTTCGATGGCTTGTTTAGCCCTCGCACGATAGGGGTGCTCCGGCCGGTAACCCAGTAAGGCTAAGGTTTCATAGGCATTCACCATGGCAGGGAATATGGCACCTAGCCCTCCCGTACCGTTGAGTCGTTGGGTAATCCACTGTTCGGCCTTTTTTAGGGCACGTTTTCTCAGCCACTTTGGGGTCAGGGGCTCCAACAAGGTTCGGCCCAGGGCGTCCAATACGTGAAACACCCTGTGTAGCGGTGATCTTATCGCAAAATAGTGCCTTTCTTCCTCGGGAGGGACGGTAAAGAGTTCGCGAATTCCGGTACCGTTTGGGTTTTTGGCCTTGGGGCGCAGGCTGCACAATACAAACAGCGGTACCATCACGGTCCGTGACCAATACGACACCTTGCTGATATGGAAGGGGAACCAGCGCGGGAAGAGCATGATCTCCACCGGGATATAGGGTACCCCCCGCCAGGGGAGCTGTTCGAAAAGTGCCAGGGTAATCCGCGTAAAGACGTTGGCGCGGGCTGCCCCGCCATGGGCGAGTATCGCCTCGCGAGCCTTGATCATGTGATCGGCATCCGGCCGGTCGCCCGCCAGCTTGAGGGCATAATAGGACTTGATCGAGCAACTTAGGTTGAAATCACCCCGGTGATACAGGGGCCAGCCACCCGTGGCGCGCTGCTGCTTGGCACGTAGATAAACCGCAATTTTTTGCTGCAGCTGGTGGTCGATCTCATCCATGTAGTGCATCATCATGATGTACTCAGCAGGGATGGTGCAATCGGCCTCGAGCTCGAAAGCCCAGTAGCCCTGGGGGTGCTGCAGATTAAGCAAGGCGTTCTTGGCCCT
>JBDLIZ010000734.1:0-2941 GCA_039714615.1 Pseudomonadota bacterium
GTGCCCAGGGCCCAGCTTCGCATGTGATCTATCGCAGCCGAGGCCGCCGAGGCCGCCGATGATGCGCCGCGGGCCTTGATGATTGCTGCACCGCGTTTTTGTACCTTCGGTATGAAATCGTCTCGGTACCAGTCCTGGCCCACCCGTTCCGTCGCCGCCTGCCCCTTGACCTTGCAGTGATGAATGTCAGGGTACTGGGTGGACGAGTGATTGCCCCAGATGATCATTTTCTCGATATCGGTCACGTGGGCTTCGGTCTTTTCCGCCAGCTGGCTTATTGCCCGATTGTGGTCCAGCCGCGTCATGGCCGTAAACTGGCGAGGGTCGAGGTCAGGGGCGTTGGCTTGGGCGATCAGTGCATTGGTGTTGGCCGGGTTACCCACGACCACAACCTTGATATCGCGCGAGGCATTATTATTGATGGCCTTGCCCTGGGGGCCGAAGATGGCGCCATTGGCGCTGAGCAGATCACCGCGTTCCATGCCCGGGCCGCGTGGCATGGCTCCTACGAGTAGCGCGTAATCCGTGTCCGCGAACCCCTCGTTGAGATCAGCGGTCGCCGTGATGCCGGTCAGCAGAGGGAATGCGCAGTCATTGAGTTCCATCACCACCCCTTGTAGTGCACTCATGGCGGGCTCTATTTCAATCAATTGCAGGGCAACGGGTTGGTCTAATCCAAGCATATCTCCAGCAGCGATACGAAATGCCATGGCATAACCGATGTTACCGGCAGCGCCGGTGATTGCGACACGAACGGGTGATTTCATTGTTATCCTCCTATTGGTGGTTAGTCATTACTACCTAGATCCTGCAAGTGATCGTGCTTGAAGAGCGTAAGATATTGATTCGCAGAGCGAATTTGAGACCGAGTGCAATCCTTATTGTGATTGCCGAAGGAGCAAATATCGCTATACGGATCAAGAGCTTGTGCTATGTGAGTGCGATCACCTGCAGGATTTAGGTACTAGTGCTGAATCTCAATTTGGGGCCTGTAGGTTTAGGCCGAAATCGTAATGAGGAAGAGGTCATGGATCGAACCGGTTTATGTTTTTATTCTTAGTTCAATTAGTTTGTAGCTGATTTATCCGTGCAACAGGCCCTATTTTCCATATACTAACATTAATTTTCTTACATAACCCGACCTTAAGATAATCAAGTGGAATGACTATTCAATCCACAGTCTAATTCAAATGCAATGAACAGAGTCGACTGGCTAAGAAATGTCTTGCCATGGGCCTTGCTTCTGTCGCTAGGGCTATGGGTGTCCGTTAGCATGGCCGATACCCCGGCCGGCACCCTTTTCTCGGGTCAGTTTGGCCCCTACCGTTACACTTATTATGTTCCTGTTCATCACCAGCCTCAGGTGGAGTTGCCGCTTTTGGTCGTGTTACACGGCTGTAAGCAGGATGCACATGAAATGATCAAGGGTACCGGTTTCAATGTCCTGGCGGATCAACAGCGTTTCGTTGTGCTCTATCCCGAGACGCATGCGGCTATGAACAATCCCCTCGGCTGCTGGATTTGGTGGGATCCAGATCATCAAAGAAGAGATGTTGGTGCGCCGAAGGCGATTGTTGAAATGATCGAATTCCTCAAACCGCGGCTAAGCATCGATGCCGATCGTGTCTATGCGACGGGAATTTCCTCTGGTGGCGCTATGTCCGCCATCCTTGGTTCACTTTACCCGGATGTCTTTGCCGCCGTTGCCGTTCATTCGGGTTTGGCGTATGGGGCGGCCTACAGTTCCGCCTGTGGTTTGAAGGTTATGCGAAATGGGGGATTGGATCCTGAAGGGCAGGGCGAACTTGCTTACCATCATCAAGGGACTACGCATCGGGTCGTTCCTTTGATCGTTTTTCAGGGGGTGGATGACGATATCGTAACCGACCTCCATGCCGATCAGCTCATGGTCCAATTCGCGCAGATGAACGATCTCGTCGATGATGGTGACGGGGATAACGATTCATTCGATGACTCTGCCGATGATTCCGATACCGTGCGAGGATCGGATCATTACCCTTATACGGTTTACCGCTATGAAGATCAGGATGCCGTGATTGCCATGCAAAAGGTCATGGTAGAAGGTCTGGGGCATGCCTGGTCAGGAGGCAGTTCCACGGGCAGTTATACCGATCCGGATGGCCCCCCTGCCAGTAATATGATGTGGGCGTTCTTTAAGCGCTGGTCGCTGACCAAGCCGGCGGTTGTTAAACGCTCATCCATCCCCTGTGAGGAAAGACTCAGAGCGAATCACTGGCACTTCTGGTGGCACCATACTATGGGCTTTAAGGAATATGCTTGTGATCCCTGGAGGCTGAGTTGGCGGCATGGGTTTGACGATGTATGGGGTGGCGGGAGATGTCCGTAGCTTTGTTTTGGTTCACGATCTCTGATCGATAGGGGTCTCTTTTATGAAAAAGCTGGGGTCTAACATGTCAATGAACCGCTTCGCCTGCGGTGAGAGGCCCTTTCCCTTACGCAGCACCACGCCATAACTGCGTTTGGGAAAAAAACTGTCAAGTGAGATTTTACCGAGCCGGTCATTCTCGTTTAGACAGACATCGGTGACAATAGAGATTCCCAGCCCTAATTCGACATATTTCTTGATCACTTCCCAACCGCCGGCCTCCAAGGCGACCTTATAACTGAGGTTGTGCTGGCTGAAAATCAGATCGACGATCCGCCAGGTGCTCAGATGGCGTGGTGGAAGGATCAGCCCGTAGCGGCTGATATCTTCCAGCCTGGCCTCATCGTATTTCAGCAGGGGATGGCCCAGCGGGGTGATCAGGGCGGGGTAATAGGTGAAGACCGGGTGATAGCTGATATCGCCAGGTATGTCGAGCATGGAGCCCACTGCAAAATCCACCTCATCGGCGCGCACCATCGCCAGCCCGTCTCTTCCGGTAACGTTATGCAATTTGAGGCCGATCTTAGGATAGTC
>JBDLIZ010000735.1:0-2934 GCA_039714615.1 Pseudomonadota bacterium
GCGAGTTGGCGCAGGTAAAACAGCAGATTCAGGTACTGGAAGATCGCAGAATCTATCTGCGAACGGAGCTCTCGCAGATGAGCCCGAGCAGTGATCCCGCCGCCTTGAGTGAGGATGAGCTGACTGGCTTGCAGAAAGAGTATGAAAGCCTGTCAGTGCAGTACACCGAGAATCACCCTACGATGATCATGCTGAAAGGGAGGATCGAGGCATTGGAAGAGAGCGCTCCCTCAGTTGAAGCTCAAAACCTAGATGGTCAGGTAACATCCGAAAGTGCTTCTCAACAGATCATAACGGACAATCCAGCCTATCTTCAGCTGCAGCATGAGCTCAAAACGGCGGATGTCGAATTGGCGGCATTGAAATTAAGCGGGCAGGAAATCGTCGAGAAAATAAAGGAATTTGAAAAGCGCCTGATGCAAAGCCCACAGGTGGAGCGGGAGTATCGCAGCCTGACCCGTGAATACGATAATTCCCTGGCCAAATTCAAGGAGATCAAGGCCAAGCAGTTGGAGGCGGATCTGGCCGAAAGCCTGGAGCGGGAGAGCATGGGCGAACGATTTTCACTCATCGAGCCACCCCAGGTTCCTGAAAAACCGACCAAACCCAACCGCATGGCCATCCTGTTCCTCGGCTTCGTATTTAGTTTTGCCGGAGGCATCGGCCATGTCGTGCTACGAGAGAGCATGGATCAGACCATACATGGCAGCAAGGAGATGATGGCCATTACCCAGGTACCCGCACTGGCTGTGATTCCTTACATAACAAACAGTCAGGATAAAAACAGAGGTGTTACCTGGCGGATAATTGTCATCCTGTTATTCATGGTCATGATAATATCCAGTGTGGCCGTTATACACTTCTTCTACAAACCCCTTGATGTCCTTTGGTATGTAATACTGCGTAAACTGGGCGTGGAGATTGTGATTTGATCTGGGGCATTAGCAAAGCAGACACGAGAAAGATTATAAACATTTGATTGATGTATTATGGAAAAGATTAAAAAAGCCTTGGAACTTGCCCGTCAGGCCCGTGACGCCAGCCAGCCCAAGGGGGATAGCAATGCCCTGCGTCAATCTCCGGAACCCCAAGTCGAAGACAAGATAACCTACTCCCAAACAAGAACCATTGACCTCGTACAGCGTGACCTGCGGGAGAAACGGATCATTGTGGGGGATGAGCATGACGCGATATCCGCTTCTTACAAGGTATTACGTACTCACGTACTTCAACGACTTAAGGCCAATCAGTGGAATAATCTGGCCATCACCAGTCCTACTGCCGGCAATGGCAAAACCCTTACTGCAATCAATCTTGCTATCAGTCTGGCGCGGGAGGTCAACCATTCCGTACTGCTTGCTGATTTGGATCTTAGGCGTCCCAGCATCCACCGCCATTTTTTTACTCAAGAGCAGCCGGGTATCAGCGAATATTTGCTTGGTGATGTTGAACTTAACGAGGTGTTATTCAATCCGGGAATCGAGCGTCTCGTCATCCTGCCGGGTAGCAAACCCTTCGTAAACTCCTCGGAGATGCTTTCGTCTCCCAAACTGGTCAAGCTGGTAGAGGAACTCAAAACGCGTTATCCCCAGCGCATTACCATCTTCGATATGCCGCCACTACTCTCCTGTGACGACGTAATCGCCTTTTCACCCTATGTTGACGCCATTATGCTGGTGGTGGAGGAGGGTGGTACGCGCAAGGATGAACTCAAGCGTGCCTATGAGCTGATCGCGGATAAAAACATCATTGGCACAGTGCTCAACAAGTCGGAAGACCAGGGTTCGGCGTATGGATACTATTAAAACGCTAACGATCCTGAAGTGGCCAGCCCGCCCCTTTTTGACATCATAATGCTGGCATGGTAATTTGCCATCATGATAAAAACCCAAGTCCAATTACCCGATGAACTTTATAAAGAGGCAAAGCGGGTTGCGCGTGAGCGAGAGATGTCGCTGGCGGAAGTCATGCGCCGTGGAATTGAGTATATGGCGCATGTTTACCCGCCATTAAAGTCTTCACGGGCATGGTCGCCCCCAACGCCCAAGCATCTCGGCAGTTTTTTAGCCACTCCCGATGATTGGCGTGAATTGGCAAACATGCCGACATCCGAGACCGAAGAGTCATGATCTCCATAGATACCAATATCTTGCTCTATGCGCAGAACATGGACTGCCCTGAGCATCCCGCGGCATATAATTTTGTGTTGGAATGCAGTCTTAGAGATGATGTTGTTCTGTGTGAGCTGGTGCTGGTTGAACTCTATGTATTACTGCGCAATCCCTCTGTTTTAAAAAGACCGCTGTCCTCGGCTCAAGCGGTGTCGATATGCCAGATTTACCGCCAAAATCCCAAATGGCGGCTAGTTGAAAATGCGCCGGTAATGGAAGCTGCATGGGAAAAAGTGAATAAACCGGATTGCCCAAGACGAAGAATCTTCGATATCCGCCTGGCATTGACCCTCCAACACCATGGAGTGACCGACCTGGCTACCGCAAATATTAAAGATTTCCAAGACCTTGAATTACACCGTGTTTGGAACCCTGTCCTCCTGTAGATGGGGCCTGCCATTGTGTAAAAATTAATTACAATAGAGGTTCTTGCAATACTCTCCTGCCCTCTCTCCCTTGAGAGGGTGTTGTAAAAGTGAAATGTAGGTTGGGTTAGCGATAGCGTAACCCAACAAAATCAATAGATTTTCGGATTACGCTGCGCTAATCCGACCTACAAATCAGGCTTTTGTGACAGCCTCCTTGAGTGAGGGGAGGTATTTTGCAAGAACCCAAATAGAATAGCTGCAAAAGGGAAATAAGCCGTGTCAATCGCTGAAATAAAGATATGTGTCATCGGCCTGGGCTACATTGGCCTACCGACAGCATCGCTGCTTGGTACGAAAGGGTTCAAGGTACACGGCGTAGATGTAACAAAAAAAAT
>JBDLIZ010000736.1:0-2922 GCA_039714615.1 Pseudomonadota bacterium
GAATGCGCCACCTGTTTCTCCCTGACTCCATCAATATCAAATACTGCTGAGTTGTGCGGATGGCTCCGCCTGGCCGTTTTGGCAAAATAGACACTTACAAAGCCAGGTCCTCACCCTGGTGAAAAGCTTCACGGTTTGCGGACCTTGAATCGCTGCGCACCCCCGTTTTTGATTCCATCGTAGACAATGACAATTTCGTATGCCGTGGTCTGTTCCCCGAGGACGGTGATTCCCTCGGCCTTACCGTCCTTCGGGGGGCGAATTTCGCCCAGTAACTTTGCCTTGCCGGTGTCTTGTTTGCTGCGGTCCTTGCCCGGGACCATATCCCGTCCATCCCAGTGATACAGCTGGTAGGATGCCGGTCCTTCCCCCGAGGGACCGGCGACGATCAAAAACCCATCAGAGACCCGGGTGATATCGCGGATACCGCGCCCTCCAAGGTTTAGGTAGAGTAATTCGTGGGTTTTGTCCGGATCGGCGAATTTCAGTTTCATTACCGGCACGTAATTCTTGCGCAGCACCGGACTTCGAAAGCCGAGATACAACCACTTCCCTTTGACCGCGACCCCTTCGATGTTAATACCATTCTCCTTGCCGGGAAGGTTCTGGAATGTCTTTAACACCCCGTTATGCTGGATAATGGGGCGTAGGCTGATTCTCTGCCTGTCCGTGGTTTTACCCTGTTCATCGATCTTGAGGCGGTACAGCCAATCGCGGTTTTTTTCATGGGTGATGCCGTTGGCGAGAAAGGTCTTTCGGTTGACTTTATAATCGCGACTCTTCTTGACGCGTTTGCGTATCGCGGAATGTGAACCGACGACATAGAGCATCTCTCCATCGGTGGCTAGACCTTCGATGTCCATCTCCGGGCCGTCTTTATCATTCCCTTTAAAAAGTACAATGTCATGATATACCTTGTAGCGATCCTTGGAGATCTTCTTAAGCAGCTGAACGACATTCTCTACACTTCGCTTCGAGGCGGCCTCATCGGAACCGATGGTAAGAAACAGCCCCAGTTTGGCTATGCCGCTAATGTCCTCGGAGGCCTTGATCGCACCTCGCAGTTGCACTGAGGCCTGTGCCTGTAATTCCTTTGCCGAGGTGGTGCCGTGAAACAGGAAACAGAAGAGAAGAATAAATGGAGTGAGGGGGGTTTTCATGGAGAATACAAAGGCAATGAAGAGTTTGTGCCGGCGGTTGAGACAGTTCTATACCCATGACGGATGGGTATATCTTGGTGTCTCTCTACCAATTGTCCTTCGGGTTCATAGAGATCGATGATCTCCTGCCAGAGGGTGTCCGTGCGGTTACTAAAGATATCTTCTATTTTCGCCTTGTGCAGGTGCCAGTCATGGCGTTCGAGTTCCGTGTTTAATTGCTGGGGTCCCCAGCCAGCATATCCCAGGTAAATACGTAACTCTTCCGGGGTCTTTTTCTTTTCCAATATCTGTTTCAATGTCTCCTGGCTGCCGCTGATATAGAGGTCGGACATGATATGAATGGCGTCTTGGGGCTCGTTCTTACTACGGAACAGAAACTTGAGTTTCTGCAGGCCTACGGGGCCCCCGAAATAGATACTGTGTTCCTGTTTATCCAGTTCGCCCATATCGGGAAGCAGCTCCTTCAACGTAGTCGTAGAAGCCTGATTGACGATCAGTCCCAGCGAGCCCCCTTGGTCATGCGCAGCCAGCAGGATCACGGCCTGGCGAAAGCGGGGATCGGGCATGTCCCGACGCGCAATCAGCAGCATGCCTTTGGTCGCTTGTGTTGCATAATGCTCATGGAGTTTGATTCCATGGGGCTGCGCCGAAAAGTAAATCCCATTGTCGGCGTTTAGCGGCAGCATGAATATCAGGATGGGCACACTGATGATTAAAATACGCATGTTCATGACGGATCGACTCTATCCAATCGTCTTAAGGAATGCCACCGAAATCACTTGCAGGATCTAGGTTGAATACGAACCATCACTCTTCGCCATCGGTACAACCTATTTCGGTGGCGTTCTTTGTCAATAATGCCGGTGATGATGCGGGCTGTAGTGGTAAGGATAGGGCCACCAGGGATCGTAGAACCAGGGGTCATAGTAATAGGGTCTGGGTGAGGGCAGGGGGTCCCAAAGGTGGTGATCGGTGACCTCAACCAGCGGATAGCGGTAAGGGTGTTCGCCGATCTCTCCGCTGTGTTCCCCTGCAAGTATACCCACGACGGTTAACGCGCGTCCTTTCTCGAAGATCACCGGGTCCAGAAAACCGGATATCTTGGCCTGGAAGCGACCTTCGCTCTGGTCGCCACTTTTGGGGCGGCCATTGGTTTTGAGTTTACGGCCTACGACTTCCACCAGTGTTTCAGATTCCATGTTTTGGACTGCGGCTATGGTCCCGCCCCAGCGTACCTGAGCGTTGATGAATCGTTCGATGTCCTGGTGGGCCTGTGTCACGGTGGGGCTGTTCGGAACAGGGGTGCTGATGGCCTTGGGTATCGATGTGCTGGCGCATCCTTGCAGCAGGATCAACAGGCCTGAGATTGCGATGAATTTTGTTTTCATGGATATTATTATGACCCGAATGCCATTCGGTTTGAAATCTTAAAGAGTGTATTAAGGCCTTCCTCGATCGTTACTTACGAATTCTCGCCCGCTAATCGGCTCGGGGACAGGACTTGATACCTCATACACTGCTCATCTTAATAAACCCATGGGGCCGTAGAGCTATTGATAGTAAAGACATCCCGTCATTGACAGATTTTGATGTTGGGTCTATATCATTTTACTCAAGCGAATAAACCCATCGCCCATGGGGTTAAGTGATATAATACACGGGTAGCTCTCTTCTGCCTGCTGCTTGCACTTATGGTGTGTTTGTGCCAAATGCCCAACTCTGACATATATCGTATGTGACTGCTGAAATACCAACGAGGGAG
>JBDLIZ010000737.1:0-2906 GCA_039714615.1 Pseudomonadota bacterium
TGCGCATTGTTATCTCCGGTGTGGGAATGGTTTTCTTATGATTCAATAGCTTAGATCATAATTATACCCTATCACACCGGATTTTTCTCGTTTATTTTTTATGAGCGCAAAGTTTGGTTGGATTTATGACGCCACCGCTTTTTTGGGTGAAGTTTTGACCAGTAGCTTTGGAAGATGCGGAATTTTAAACAATTCCGCCATTCTCTTTGGATATCGTTGTGTTGATTTCTGCGCCTCAGCATGTGCGATGCGTACTTGAACGACATTGATCTGAGCAAAACGCTCAGCAAGACTTGCTTTTCCATTCAAGATGATCTCCATGTACTGGGGATTGTCCAGGTTTTTAACCAATGGTGTTTGTGCAAGCATGGCTTTCAGGGTTTTCGTTAACGTTGGGTTACCGCTTCGTTTCCGCTCGCTACGCTTCAAGTCTCTAAAGAACTGCTCCAAGAGGTTGTTGGTTCGTTGCGGCTGTAAGGTAACGGTTCCCATCGGGGTGAGGACCTGTATAGGATCGGCAAATAACTTGTCCCAGTATTTATCGATCTGCTTGACCATTTTCCGGTAAGCGATATGGGTTGCTGCCAGTTCTTTGATTGCTTCCGCGTGGCGAAACCGGGTGACGCGCTCTTTGATGGTCGCAATATCCGGATCACCGTCATCATTCAATCCATTGCGGCTATCGGGTTGCGCAATTCTCAATGCGGCTCTCAGTTGGTCAAAGATATTGACTTTATCCTGCATCCTGAGCACGGTGCTGGCGAGTGCCTGATCGGCCAAGACCTTGCTGATCGGCATCAGTGGTAACAATGATGCGTTAGCGGCCATTTTTAGTTTCAGCCTTTGCAGATCAGGGAAGGCTTCACGCAGGCGGAGGTAAAGATCAAAATGCGGTCGGTCGAATGGGAAACCAAAACCATGGGAATCATGCTTGGCCTCCAACACCCAGCTGATGATGAGATAAGCCGTCACCAAGGGCATCAATGGCGTTTCAGATTCATGCAGAGGCTTACTTTCCAAGTATCCGTGGAGACAATGCAGTGTATTCGAATCTGCATCGATAGCCTTTTTGAGTCCTTTTGCGGTCTTTCGCAAATAACTGCGTATCGCATGGTTTTTCAGGTGTCGGCGTAGGGTACCGTAATCGTGGCCAAATAAATCCTTGCCGATATCTTTGAGAAAGTGAAAATGACAGATGTAATCCGGTATTTCAGGAAAGACCTCCTTGACCGCGTTCAAAATAGCACCTCCCATATCGTGCACCATGGCAATCGGCTCGCCGTATACCCGTTTGACTTTTCTTAGAAAGGGGATCAGTTGGGCGGCATTTTCCGAGGGGAGTTTGACGTTATCCAGCACGATCTTGGAAAGTTCATCGATGGTGGTTATGAGGTGGGGACTATCTCCTTCACAAGTCCCATCAAGATGCAGGATGTAGCCGCCCTGTGCTCCCATAAACTGCTTGAGTTGTCCTTGGCTCTGTTCATGGGCGAGTGCCAGGTAAACAATAAATCGTCGGCCAAGATAATCAATTTCTCGCAGGGAGATGCTGATATTTTTTTCACCCAGTTCGCGCTGGATCTCTTTTCCATTGCGAGAGCGCAAAAAAAGGGCCTCCCCAACAATCACCATGACATCAAAAGCAAACTTACTGTTTGGCGGTACGATAGTCTGGAGTTCTTCGCTGTCATAGGTCTTTTTGCAATGAGGACAAGTTAGTTGCGTGATATGGGCATGAAACTCGCCGATGGCTAGTGAGGTCAGCGAACGGGAAGTTGTTTTCAATACAGTGAGCCGCTTGCCACAGGAACAAACCGTCCGTGCAGGCCTGAAGTACAAGGTAGGCGGTTGGTGAAACATAGTCCTTGCCGAGAGATGGAAAAAGACTTGATTAATATAGCGGTGCAAGCATTTTACTACGGAAACCCCGCTGTTTTTTTTAGATCCAACCGGGTACACAACTGGTTGAACTGCGATGCGGTGATTCCAATTCCCCTTGCAGCAAGTCGCTCTCTGATGGCGCTTTGATCGATTTGTACCCGGTTGGCGCGAATAATTTCGGCCAATACCTCGATAATAATCCCGTCTGGTAATACGTCTTGCAGACTATCTCTTGCACCCTCACGGCGATAGCTGAGTTGCTGTTGTGTTCTATCGGCACGAATGCTGAGGTATACAAACACACCTTCAAATGCCTTTCGGGTGAGCTTGCCGGAACGGACCAGATCCAGCAACGTATTATGAACACGAAGGTGCAATTGCCTTTCTAATTCTTCATGGGTTTTCCCTGCTATCGATTGGTCAACTAACTGGATCACAGTTTCTTTTAAATTGCCAAAGCGGGAAAAACCAACCTCTTCGTAAAACCACAGACCGTGTGAATCAAAATTGGCGACACAAGGCAATGTGTAATAACGCCCCACGTGAGAGAAGCTGGACAGATAGTCCAACTCCCGCAATCGTCGATGTGTACTCATGCGCGAAGAGGTGCCTAATAAGGCGTATAGATCCGGTAGCCTCGCTAATTGATTTTTCTTAAAAAAGGTACGCAGGGCTTTTAAGGCATCGGGCTTGGAGAGCATGACATCACCTCTGATACAATAAGGATAATATGATCCTTATTGTATCAATAATATGTCTTTTATTCCCAAGAATTGCGCAAATATTAGTCAGTTCTGCGGAAAATCAACCAGATTTGTGCATTAGTTATACAAAGGAAGGGATACAATTAGGACAAGAGAAGGGGAACTATGCTTAATAATTAGGGTGTTACAGAAACCCAACTGAACTTTGCGCTCATAGTTCTTGAATGATAAGGGTCTTATCTCTCAGGAGGTCGTCGGTAATTCCATTTTCTTTTAATCGTTGGTTTATTTCAGCTATCAGGGCTAAGCCATTTCTTAGTG
>JBDLIZ010000738.1:0-2903 GCA_039714615.1 Pseudomonadota bacterium
CGAGCGCCTCGCCATCCAGGAGAAGGCCTATAACTACGGCCGTAGAATGATCTGGAGCGACGTAGGCCGCCGCTATATCGAGACTTTCGTGGAAGCAAAACGTCAAAGATTGCGGAAAAGCATACCTGCACGCAGGCTGGAGACCCTTGAACTACACCAGCAACGGCTACCGGAGATCAAGCTGGACCATTTACACCGGATGACCGATGATACGGGCATGTTCCAGCACTCCAAGTACACGATTCCGGACCGGGCCCACGGCTATTGCGTGGATGATAATACTCGCGCGTTGATCGTCGCGGTCACGCTACAGGACCTCCAGCCTCTGGATTCAGCACAGAGTGATCTTGCCGCCATTTATCTAAGTTTTCTAGGCCATGCCTTAAATGGTCAGACCGGCCGCTTCCGCAACTTCATGTCCTATGATCGCCGCTGGCTCGAGGAAGTAGGTTCGGAGGACTCACACGGTCGCGCAATGTGGGGGCTGGGCGTTGCTGTGGCGTTGAGCAGGGATAAGGGACAGGAGATGTTTGCGGTCGACCTGTTCCATCGTGCGCTGGACACCACCGAACATTTCACCTACCCACGGGCGATTGCCTTCGCCCTCATCGGCATTCATGCCTACCTGTCCCGCTACAGCGGGGACAGTCGCGTGAAAAGGATGTGCAAGATACTCTCGGGTCGGCTCATGAAACAGTTTAGTGATTTTGCCACCGAAGACTGGCCTTGGTGTGAGGAGATGCTTAGCTACGACAATGCCCGGTTGCCGCAGGCTTTACTACTCTCCGGGCAGTGGCTTTCCGACAGCGCGATGCTGGAGATGGGTCTGCGTGCGCTCGACTGGTTGAAAAAGGTTCAGACTGATGAGAAGGGTTGCCATTTCGCCGCCATCGGCAATCACGGCTGGTTTCCAAAGGACGGCAGCAAAGCGCGATTCGATCAACAACCCATTGAGGCGGCCGCGATGGTGGACGCCTGCATCGAGGCATTTAACTGCACGCGGGACGAAGAATGGATAAACTATGCCTATCGCTGTCTCAACTGGTATCAGGGGGAAAACGATCTGGGCGTTCCACTCTGCGACCACTCCACCGGGGGCTGCCGGGATGGGCTGGAAGAGCAGGGTACGAATGAAAATCAGGGGGCAGAGTCCACTCTTTGTTGGCTCATGGCGCTGCTCGCTGTCTACAATCACTGCGGCTGGGACCGGGTAACACCGGGGGAAGAGCCTACCCGGCTTGATGTTCAGAAAGTGATGCAGAAATAGCGACGACTACAATTTCCTACCTTACCGTCATCGGACAGGATGGTTGGAATTCCGTGTTAGCCTGGCCATAAGCTGTGGTACCGGCAGGGTTGCTATGCCACAGCGCTGGTCGCCCGAAGCGTACGGGATGATCAATTCATCTTGGTGGATGAGTGCCCCGCAACTGTATACCACGTTCGGGACGTATCCCTCCCGGTCATGCGCATTCGGCACCAGGACCGGCTCGTCAATCCGGTTGATAATTCGGGTCGGATCGTCCAGGTCTAGCAATTCGATGCCGAGGCTGTAGGTCCGCATTGGGCCAACCCCGTGGGTCACTACCAGCCAGCCTTCAGGTGTCTCGATGGGTGAACCGCTGTTCCCCATCTGTATGAATTCGTATGGGTACTCAGGCTCTTGCAGAATTTTGGCCTGCTGCCAGAAGTGCAGATTGTCCGAGAACATGATCGCGTTGTTTTCACCATCCTGGCGTGACAGCATCACGTATTTACCCTGGATCTTTCTTGGGAACAGGGCCATCCCCTTGCCCTGTGCATGGGATCCGTTCAGCGTAATGACCTTGAACGTGAGGAAGTCACTGGTTTCCATCAATTGCGGCAGGATCGTCTCTCCGTTGTACGCGGTATAGGTAGCATAGTAGACCACGGTGCCGTCGTCGTCGACGAAACGCACAAAACGGGCATCCTCGATTCCTTTGCGCTCTGATTCCGACACCGGAAAGATCACTCGCTCGGAAATCTGGTGCTCCTTACGAAACAAAATCTCATAATTGGATTGCGCTAGCCACATCGCCATGTTAATGGCATCCGCCTTCTCCTGCGGCAGGAACTGGCCGTTGTTCTGGAGTTGGGCGATCGTTCCCTGCAGATCGTTGAAGGTGAAGTTGTCCGGCAGCTTGTTGAGGAACTGGTGCGTTACCGTATTACTCGCTCCCATCTCCTGGAGTTTCAGCCGGAACAGGTGCAGGTCGTAGCTTGGATTGGGGTGGATATTGGGAGTACGCACGTAGTCACTCAGGGAATCGAAGTAGATGTCATTGTTCGCATCGATAACCCCGCCACGAAACTCGATGGATGAAATGTGGCCTTCACCGGTGGCACGGAAGCTCATGATGAACCGACAGGCTCCTTCGGGATCCGCCTCCTGGTTTGGCACCTGAACGATGGAGGGATTGAATAACGCCGCCGCCTCCACCGAGTATTCTGCGGTAAAGTAAGCGCCGATCAGAAGTCGGCGTTGCCGCGACAGCTTGCCGGCATCCTGCACCTGGCCGACCACCCTCTCGAAATTTCGCTCCAGAGTCTCCCTGAAGTACCTGTGGCGATGGGAGAAGTCGTGCAAGATGGTTTCTATTGCTGCACCCACTTGGTCCTCGTCCAGGCTCAGCACCCGGTTGATGACGTTGCGGATACGTTCTTCGCCGCCTGGCAAATACGGCCGGGTAATGACGCGGCTGATATTCGCATTTATCACCAACGACTTGCGCCGGGCTAGTAGGGTAGGTTTGATTTCCGCCATTATCGTATCCACGAGGTATAAGTACTCCGCATCTTATGCGGCCTGTATTGTAATCTGTAGTGAATTATAGTTTAATTACTATAAAAAAATATACTATTTCCCGCAAGGAAGGTCCCTC
>JBDLIZ010000739.1:0-2897 GCA_039714615.1 Pseudomonadota bacterium
AGGGGAATATCGAGCGGTCCACTCCGGCGGAGAAGCAGCTCCTCGCGGAAACGAAAGGCCGCTGGTACCGCCTCTCCCGGTCCCTCGAAGTACAGAAGCGCTCCATCGCCTTCGAAGTCGTGTACATCCCCACAGTGGTAGACCCCAACGTCGATGACGACCTCCATGAAGGCCCTGGCCGGGTCGCGGATGAAACAACTGCTGGCGAGCATAACGACCAATCGATTTAAAGGGGTTTTCGCCGGGGCCTTTACCACGGCGGTGATCCAGTCCTCATCCGTTACCACGGTACTGGCCGTAGGATTCGTCGCCGCCGGTTTGCTGAGCCTCCAACAATCCATCGGGATCATCATGGGGGCCGAGATCGGCACTACCATCACCGCCCAGATCATAGCGTTCAAGGTGACGAAATACGCCTTGATCCCCGTCATCGTTGGATTTGTCATGCTGTTTTTTTTCGGGGACAAAAAGGTAAAACGCTATGGCATGATGACTCTGGGGATCGGTCTGGTCTTTTTCGGGATGAATCTCATGGGCGATGCGACCCGCCCCCTGCGCAGCTACCAGCCTTTCATAGATCTGCTCCAGCAGATGAATAATCCCTTGCTCGCCGTCATACTCAGCGCCTCATTTACGGCGCTAGTACAGAGCTCATCTGCTACCACGGGCATCATCATCGTGCTGGCCAGTCAGGGCCTCATTACCCTTGAGCAGGGCATTGCTCTTATTTTTGGTGCCAATATCGGAACCTCGATTACCGCGGTGCTGGCCTCTATCGGTAAGCCGCGCGAGGCAGTGCGCACGGCCTTGGTTCATGTGAGTTTCAACGTGCTGGGCGTCACTTTGTGGTTCAATTTTATCGATCAGGTCGCCGAGCTGATCCGCTGGTTCTCACCCGTGGCCGCCACCGGACTTGCGGGTATAGAGAAACTTGCTGCAGAGACTCCCAGGCAGATCGCCAATGCTCACACCCTGTTCAATGTTGGAAACACCTTCATATTCATATGGTTTGCGGGGGCCTTCGCCGTTCTGGTCACTAAGCTCGTTCCGCATCGCCCCGCGGCCGCTGAGCAGACCTGCAAACCGAAATACCTGAACGATAAGTTACTGGAAACCCCCTCACTGGCGTTTGATGCCGTTAAGCTGGAGATCAGCCGGCTTGCAGAACGGGTGCTGCCCATGGTTCGCGAGGCGCCTATTGCCGTGATGCAAGGCGAGGAGTCCGATCTGCAGCGGATCAGGGAGATGGATGATGATGTAGATGCCCTTCATCGTGCCATCATCCGCTATCTCGGAGAGCTCTCCCAACAAGACATTACTGCGCAGGAATCGGAGATGTTACACGATTACATCGCCGTAGCGAGTTACTTTGAAGACGTAGGCGATACCATTGAGACCAACCTAGTTCATGAGGGTATGGAGCGGATCAGAAATCATGTCGAAGTCAGTGAGCAGACGCGAAAGGTTATCGGAGAACTCGCAGACAAGGTCTATTGGGCCGTAGAGCAGGCCACTCAAGCCGTGGTCCACTGTGATCTGGGGTGTGCCAAGAAGGCGGTCAATGCCAAAATGGAGGTTGACCGCCTGGCTGAGAATGCCCAAGACCATCTGTTTGGTCGGCTCACCATCGAGGCCCCCCATCGCCTATCGACCTATCGCATGGAATCCGAACTCATAGAAAATCTGAAACGCATTTACTATTTTACTAAGCACATCGGTAAGACCCTGTCGGAAATCGATACTCAGTCTTTGGCAAAGGAAGAAGACCGCAGCCGGGGTTTCGAGACTGCCTGAGCGGTTGCCTTTGAGTTTATGTCAAGCCCTTTCAGCTCATCTGTAATTGTAAAGATAAAACTTGCATTTCTAAGGTGCTGCAACGCCCTTTTGATTATACTCGCAAAGATCGGAAATAAGGCACTCGTGACACTTGGGGCGGCGGGCCGTGCAGACATAGCGCCCGTGTAGAATAAGCCAATGGTGGGCGTCCTGCCGGTATTCCTTGGGCACGAATCTGAGCAGTTTCTTTTCCACTTCCAGGACCGTCTGACCCGCTGCGATACGGGTGCGGTTGGATACCCGGAAGATGTGAGTATCCACGGCTATGGTCGCTTGGCCAAAGGCGGTATTGAGTACCACGTTGGCCGTTTTACGCCCTACCCCGGGCAGCGCTTCAAGTGCCTTACGGGTAGCGGGGACATGCCCTCCATGTCGGTCGAGCAGGAATTGGCAGGTCAGGGTGATGTTTTTGGCCTTGCTGTTGTACAGCCCAATGGTTTTGATGTATCCCTTTAGACCCTGCTCTCCGAGTTGCAGTAGGGTCCGTGGTGTGCTGGCTGCTTCAAAGAGTCTCGCCGTGGCTTTGTTGACGCTGACATCAGTGGCCTGGGCCGATAAGATGACGGCGATCAGCAGTTCGAAAGGGGTTTCGTATCGCAGTTCAGTCTTGGGTTCCGGGTTGGCGGATTGCAGGCGGGAGAAGATTTCGCATCGTTTTTTGGCATTCATGGGTGTTGGTCGACTAAAGAGAATAAGCAGAATAAACGCCTTTTTTCTTGAACAGCAAAGTACCCGAAAGGCCACGGAGTTGTCAATCATGTGAGGCATCAGTCTGAAATCGGGGTTTTTTGGTCCCTTAAAGCAGGCTGTGCGCCATTCATTGTGACGAATTTTAGGGTGTCAAGCGGAGGACGGCCAAAGTATGATCAGCTGGAGGCTGAATCGGATTGAATCGCAGTGTCGGTGTAGGATCAGGCCGTTACGAAGAGATCGAAAGACCGTACGGAGCAAGCAGATCGGATAGAGAGAACGGGTGTCGGAGGGCTCGTTGGGTTGACTGGTCAAGGGATGATGAGGTAGCAGCGAGTTTTCCCGCTTCGGTAGGGGGGGGGGGGGGGTAA
>JBDLIZ010000740.1:0-2896 GCA_039714615.1 Pseudomonadota bacterium
CACGCAACTATCGCTAAAACGTTGGGCTTCGTTCCTCAGCACCAACCTACGCTATTCGTTTTAGTATCAAGGCATAATCCGCGAGTTCAGGTTATCTGAATTTGCTGTGGCACGAAAGCAATTTGCCTACCTTCGGTACTTAATTCGGCTCCCTTCCATAACAGCGTAATTGATCGAGGTTTGGGATATCGATGCTCTTACGAGTGACCTTGATGAGTCCTTCATCGGCCAGTTGATGCAATGTTCGCGAAAAGGTCTCTGGGGTAAGGTGGAGCCTGGAGGCGATAAGGTTTTTGTTCGCCGGTAGTACGATCCGGGAGTGGAATGTTGTGGGAGATGTCTTTTGTGCCTCTTCGAGTAAATAGCCTACGACCCGTTGGCTGGAGGTCAACAGGCAATAGGATTCGAGGTCCGAGATCAGATGGTGCAAACGCAGGCTCAGGCCGGCTAACATACGGTAGGTGAATTCGCGGGAGTGATCGATACAATCGAATATTAGCGATTTTGGTATTATTGCAATCGTGCTGTGTTCGATGGCTTGAGCCGTGACTGGGCTGGGTAGATCGAGAAATAACAGCGCTTCGGCAAAGCTGCGGCCGGGTCCAACAAGTTCAACGACCTTCTCCGCACCGCTGGGGGCGGTAACACTGAGTTTGATTTGTCCGTTGATGATGCAGTAACAGTGTTCCAGTTTGCGTCCGACATGGAACAGAATATCATCGCGGGCAAGTTGTGCCACGGAGGTGCCTGCTGCAATGCGTTCCAGCTCTTGTGGTTGAAGTTCACAAAACAGCGGCAGTCGGGCGAGATTATTTTTTAAGGTATGCGGAGTCATCTAATCCCAGTTATACTCATGACGGATGGGTTTTCAGGAATGCATAGTGCGTCGAGTTTGTCGTAGAGCAAGGCGGAACGCGTAAGTCATAGTTTTTACTATGGCTTTCGTGTTCCAACACCGCTATACGGCAAAGGCGGCGTGCTAGGTAACCGGAAAACTCATTCGCCATGGGTATATTCAGTGCGTTAGGGTTATTGGCCTGCCCTCGCCTTGCTCAAGCAGGGTGGTGAATCCTTGTGCTGATAAGGGGTGGCTGAAGTAGTTTCCTTGATATCTGTCGCAGCCTCGAGAGTTTAAAAAATCCATTTGCTCGCGCTTTTCCACGCCTTCGGCAATAGAATCAATGTTCAGTTTCTGGGCCATGGCGATGATGGTTTCGACGATGGATGCATCATCAGGTTCGATATTTACATTACGGATAAATGACCGGTCTATCTTGATTTCGTCCACCGGCAGCCGTCTGAGCGAGGCCAGAGAAGAGTAACCGGTTCCAAAATCGTCGACCGAAAACCGCAGGCCATGAGTTTTGAGGTCCATGATCTGGTCGATGTCGAGTCTTCTCTTGGAAAGTATAAGATCTTCGGTGATTTCTATCTTGATGAGTTGGGGGTCGATCCCCGCATTTTTTAAATTGTCAATAACCATCTGACTGAAATCCCGCTGGTGGACCTGTCGCAGGCTTACGTTTATCGCGAGAGACTGGATCATTTTTCCCAGGCCTAAATTGTTCCAATGGTTGTATTGTTTAAAGATCGCATGCAGACCCAATTCGCCTATCGGAACGATGAGTCCGGTTTCCTCCGCAACCTGCATGAATTTAGCGGGCGCAATAAGTCCCTGATCGGGGTGCTGCCAGCGCAGCAAGGCCTCGGCGCCAATGATCCGGCCGAAGGTATCCACCTGGGGTTGGTAATAGTGGACGAATTCTCCTCGCTCTAAGGCCTTGCGTAAATCCTGCTCTAAAATCATTCGTGCTTGGGCCTCTGATTGCATCTCGGGCCGATAGAAACGAAAGGCATTTCGACCTTCAGTCTTGGCCTGGTACATGGCCGTATCGGCTTGTTTCAGGATGCCATCGGCATCCTCGTCATTTAATGGGAATAGACTGATGCCGATGCTGGTCGAAATATGCAGTTTCTGATCACCGATCTGATAGGGCTCAGAAAGGGTCTTTCTTATCTTTTCCGCCGTCGAGTGGGCCTGTGAAGCGGCTTTGTGAAGCTCTTTGTCGATATCCCCGAGCAGGACTACGAATTCATCTCCACCCAGTCGGGCGACGGTGTCATCTCGGCGTAGATTACGTCTAAGGCGTCGGGCGACCTGTTGAAGCAGCCGATCGCCGACGGAGTGGCCCAGGGAGTCGTTGATGGTCTTGAAATTATCCAGATCGAGAAATAACACCGCACTGTATTGGCAATGACGTCTTGCCTTGGCCAGCACTTGATTGAGCCGCTCTGAGAGCAGCAGTCGGTTTGGCAGTTTAGTTAAGGCATCGTGGTGGGCTTGATGCTTGAATTTTTTTTCCACCCGTTTGAGTTCGGTGATATCGCTTACGATGACCAGTAACTGCTCGCTTGTCTCAGGGGGGTCGGTATTCGTATGGGGCCAGTTCACCAACCGGCCTCTAAGCCTCACATTCAATGTTTTACCATTGCCACGTCTGAGTTGTAGATCGAGGTTTTTGCCGTCTGGATTTCGATAAAAGTCTTGAATCTGGACCTGGTATAACTGCCGCTCCCCAGGGGGGATAAACTCTATAAAAGGTCTTCCATGCAGATCATCGAGACTCATGTCCAGAAGCTCGGCAAGCGTGTTATTCGCCTGACTGATGGTGCCCTCGGTTTGGACGGTCATATAGCCTACGGGGGCCAGGTTATACAATTGGTAGAAGAAGTTGCACGAGTTCTCCAACTCCCCTTGGATGTGTCGTAGTTTTTTGTTCTGTAAATCCAGTTCTTCCTGAAAAACTAGCAGTTTGCGAAGCAGCTTTGTAATTTTTTCAGGTTTGAGTCCTTTAATCTTGTCTGGATGTTTGTTGATAACTGCTTGCGCCTTGAC
>JBDLIZ010000741.1:0-2888 GCA_039714615.1 Pseudomonadota bacterium
TGCATTTCCTCCCTCCCTGGAGGTCAGAAGCCGCAGTCGAGCGTACAGGGATAGTATTAACAGCGTGTCTCAAAACGCTATCTCCCTCTCCGCTCCCCGTTTGAACTCCGAAACTTGAGTTATAAAAATCATCCATGGTTTTTACCCTTCGGGCCAACGAAGTTGTTCAAAACCGCTCACTGCGGTTTTGTGTCCACTGGACAAACGCTCCAGACTCAACGAGTGTCGGCGCTCTGCCAATATGATGTGCAAACGCAGCAGCTGTCTGATAGCAGGGTGTTAACGGGGATGCTTTTATTTTGCCAACAGAGGAGAAACTATAAATATTTCAGCATATGTGGCGGTTTGTCACAGTGATACGATACCAGATCGACGTAATCGCCTATTCGCTAGGGCTTGCGTGGTTCCACCTGTGGAAACTGACCCAAATACTTCCGTTGCCACCAGTTTCCTGTCTGTGCACGTGTTTCCGCCGTAGTAAATTCGTAACGGTATGCCAGCACTCGCAGGTAATGTGGCGGTGCTTCGGGGAAGGGATTGTACGCCAACAGACTTGTTACGCTGGGGGAGCCTTCATGAAGCCGGCGTAAGAACTCACCGAACCAGACCATCTGCGGTAATCGCTGGGTTGGCACGAACCAGACCATCCAATCTAGTCTGGGTTGATGTGGAACGATAAAACCTGGACTCCTGTCTAGCTCCCCAGGCGCATACTTAAACTTATAAACCTGCCAACTTTCACCATCATTAGATCCCTCGACCGACAGTTCCTGACGTTCCGTCTGCATGGTAGGAAAGATATGGTAGATATTGCCGATACCGAAACGTCTCACCGAATCAGCAAACTGATGAAAAGGAAGAGGCAGTGGCTCGCGTAGTGCGTTGGCGGAAAAACTGATCAGACTGGCAGGAATAATCAGTAAGGCAGACAGCCCCACCAGTCCATATTTCATACGACTGACAGATGGGCTATTACCCAACAGTCTTTGCTGAAATTTGCCAGGAAGCAGTTTCCTCACGATCCTGTCATCCAGTAAGAAAAGGCAAAGCACGATCGTCAACAGGTTGATAAAATTGTGGTTACTGGAGGCAATAATGAGCAACTGCAGAAAAATGGTGATGCCTGCCGCTGACAAGCGAAAGGGACGTGGCAGAAAGATGAAAAATGGCACCAGTAGTTCACCGAAGAAGGTCAGACCGACGCCGGCCTTCAGCATCCAGTCTGGGAAATGATGGAAATACCACGCACCCAAATGGGGCAATGGTTGGGTTTCGAAATAATGATTCAGTGCGGTTAATCCCGACCAGGCTTCATCGCCACTCATCAGCTTAAAAAAACCTGACATGAAGCGCAGGCGAAATAGCAGCCATTCATAGAGAAAGATCAGCAATCTGGTAGGACCATCAACCAGAAAGATGGTTAGAAAACCAGCTTCGAGCAAAAGCGCATCCCATTGGAAATTAGTGAAGATCTGCCCTGCGTGAAAGAGTGAAAGATAGAGCAGGAATAGACATACAAGTATCAATCGCTGCCAGCGTGCGCTCAGCAGTAACACCAGTGACAGAATGGCCCCTAGTTGTGCTGTCCACTCTAGTGCGGCATCCGTCGGTTCGAGCCACCAGAAGATTGTAGGCAGCCACAGCCAGGCACCATATCCAAGCTCTTGATAGGTGCCATTTAGCTGATCTTCCAGCGGCAAAATCCCCTGTGGTCCAACGAGACCAGCAATCTGAACGGACAATGAAGAAAAAGCCGCCAAGTAGATTAACGCCAGCAGTTTGATGAATAAGGAACTGGTTAGCCGCAGTTCCTCGACAGGCTGAAATAGACGGTTGAAAAGTGACATGTTGAATTGGTTAGTGATTTACCAAGCATTAATCTTAAGTCAACCGAAACGCATCGCGCTAGTGCCCGTGTACCTGTTACCCAAACGTTACAGAATGTCCGTGTAGCAACGGTCCTGCCTGGTATCTGCCGTACAGGTGGGTACAAATGCCGTGAAGGTACGCCTCCAGGGATGGAGGTGGTAGAGTCGAGTCTGGAACAGAGACCGAGAATGCCTTAGAACGGCCCTGCCAGCCTTTTGCTTTACGGTAAAGACACCCCTTCGTAAATCTGCTCTAACGGTATATTGAATTCAACACACTCGATCGTTAATTCGCCTTTCACAATCCTATCGATCCGCCATCCATCCCGGCGACGATGAATGTCTACTTCCTGACGGTCCTGGAAAAAAAGTAGATATTCCCTAAGGCTTTCAATCTGCGTATAGGCGAGGAGTTTTTCCCTCCGGTCAATGCGTGCAGTGCTCTCGGACACTACTTCGACCAGCATGCATGGGTGGGAACGGAAATAGACTTCACGGTCATTGGGGTCACAGGAAAGTAAGATATCCGGGTAGTAGAACGCGTCTTCACCAGCAACACGAAGGCGCACCTTCATGTCGGACATGAAAAGTTGGCAATTTGTAGCACGCACGTGGGGATGGAGGGTTGCGAATAGGTTTCCAGCAATCAAATTATGCCGGTCACTGGCTCCTACCATCGCGTAGACTTCTCCATCGATGTACTCATGACGGAGCTCGCTGGCAAGCTCACCTTCCAGATATTCGGTAACGGATAGGTATTGTTGCTCAGGCCGCCGGGCCATATCTGCTTTCCTCGTTTTTAAGCATGTCACTCTGTAGGCTAGCCTTTATGCCAACAGTCGACAAGCCACTGAACAACCTAGTGTGGTGTAACGTATAAAGTGTACATATCAGCGTGGCGAGAAGCCGTTAGCTGCAAGGCGCGTCTCGCAGGGAATGGCAAGCCCTTGCCAAGAGGTGCAACACCGCGGACGATCGCTTCCCGGCCCGTCCGCAGGAAGCTATCCATCCCGTCGTAGA
>JBDLIZ010000742.1:0-2884 GCA_039714615.1 Pseudomonadota bacterium
TCGTGCAGAACGGCAACGCCTACAACGAGGGTCTGCGCGAGTTCTGGGACCCGATCCGCACCTACTGGAACGACCCGTCGCCTGAGAACGCCAAGCCGCTGGCGGGCTTTATCTCACCAGATGGTGTCAAATGGCAATACACCCATGGAGTGCGAGATGCCGAGAAGATCAGCCCGGACAACTGGAACGTCGATCTGCGTCATTTGACCCGCGAAGGTAATGCCGAGATTCAGCTGGCCCTGTTCTATGACTATCAGAACAACGTCCCACACTACCCGGCATGGCAGGCCTACTTCCGCAAACACCAGCCGCCAACCCTGATCGTCTGGGGCAAGAACGATTACATCTTCCCGGCAGAAGGCGCACACCCCTACAAGCGTGACCTCAACGATCTGGAGTTCCATCTCCTGGACACGGGACACTTCGCGCTGGAGGAAGACGGCCAGCTGATTGCCGAGCGGATCCGTGGCTTCCTGGAGTCAAAGCTGGCATCCCGCTGACCCCGTCCGGTTCGGTCGGGGCGAAGCACAAGCGCCCCGGCCTTTTCAGCCAATAACACTCAAGAGAGAACGATCATGACTAACAGAGAATCCAGACCACCGTTACCGCCGTTCACGACAGAGACAGCAACGAAAAAAGTGCGCATGGCCGAAGATGCCTGGAACAGCCGCGATCCGCAAAAGGTGTCACTGGCCTATACGCCGGACAGCAAGTGGCGCAACCGCGCCGAGTTTGTCAGTGGCCGTGACGATATCGTCCGTTTTCTGCAGCAAAAATGGACCAGGGAACTCGATTATCGGCTGATCAAGGAACTGTGGGCATTCAAGGAAAATCGTATCGCCGTGCGGTTCGCCTACGAGTGGCACGATGATGCGGGAAACTGGTATCGCTCCTACGGCAACGAGAACTGGGAGTTCGATGACAGCGGCCTGATGCGCCTGCGCATCGCCAGCATCAACGATCTGCCGATCAGTGAGTCGCAGCGCCTGTATCACTGGCCGTTGGGTCGTCGCCCCGAGGGGCACCAGGGTCTCAGCGAACTGGGTCTGTGACAACGACGGAGGCAACACCATGGGCAAAAATTTCACCCAGTATGCGTTCACCGACAGTGTCAAAAAGGCACAGTAGCGATACAGCACGCCCCGCTATACGGTTGACGAAATCCAGGCGCTGACAAAAGACGCACCCGAGCATACCGCACTTGAAAACGCGGACCGACGCTGAATAGGAGAGAACCATGAATATCGAGACAAACAACACCAAGACCCCTGAGGGCATCACCCTAGTTCTGGGAGGAACGGGCAAAACCGGCCGCCGCGTCGCGCAACGCCTGCAGGAGCAGGGTTTTCCGGTCCGGATCGCCTCCCGGGCCGCCACACCGGCTTTTGACTGGAATGACCAGACGACATGGCAAGCGTTATTCGATGGCGTAACTGCAGTCTACATCACCTATGCGCCGGATCTCGCGATACCGGGCGCCACGCAAGCTATCCACGCGTTGGTCGAAAAGGCCGTTGAAATGGGCGTCGTCCGCCTTGTCCTCCTGTCTGGACGCGGCGAAGAGGAGGCGCAGCATTGTGAGCGGATTATCCAAGATGCAGGAGTCGAATGGACGGTGGTCCGTGCCAGCTGGTTCAACCAGAACTTCTCCGAAGGCGAGTTTCTCAGCATGGTGCTGGACGGCGCAATCACGTTGCCGGCCGCGGATATCCCGGAGCCGTTCGTCGACGTGAACGACATCGCCGATGTGGCGGTCGCTGCGCTGACCGAAGATAGCCATAGCGGAGAGATCTACGAAGTAACAGGCCCCCGAATGCTGACCTTTTCCGACGTGGCGCGTGAGATTTCTCGTGCCGCCGGACGAGAGGTGCAATTCGTTCCGATCCCCAAGGAGGCCTTTGCGGCCGCCATCTCTGAATCCGGTGCGCCGGAAGAGATTGCGTGGTTGCTGAACTACCTTTTCGAAACCGTCCTCGACGGACGGAACGCCCATGTGTGCGACGGTGTTCGGCGTGCGCTCGGACGTGCACCAATCGACTTTGCCGAATACACCCGCCGAACCGCCGCTTCGGGCGTATGGGAGGCCTCGGCATGAACTGGCTTCTCCCCACCGTCGCGGCGATAACACTGCTCGGTTCCGCGCTGGTGGGAGGAGTCTCCTTTGTGTTTTCAAGCTTGGTGATGAAGGGCCTCGCGCGCATTCCCTCTCCGGGGGTATTGCCGCGATGCAGTCGATCATTACTGTGTGCAGCTATTCGATCACGCATTTCGGTAACGAGCTCGATGCCGGTAAACCCTGCACCGATAATGACGAAGGTGTTATACCCTGAGGCATTCGGCGTTTGCAGGGTCGTGCCGAGATGCTGATCGAGCGCAATGGCCGCATCATAGGTATCTATGTTCCAGCCATGCTCTGCAAGGCCAGGGATTGGTAAGCTTTTGAGTTCGCTGCCGGTGGCAAGAATGAGGCGGTTGTAGCGTATAGTCGCAGTAAGTCCTTCGGCGTACATAACTTCAACTGTCTGCTTTGCTGCGTCGACTGACACAACAGTTCCCTCCACAATTTGAACATCGACCGGATCGAGTGTGGGTGATAGTGGCGTACGGAGCATCTTGGGATACTTCTCATATAAACGGGGTCGGATATTCAGATATGGGTCCTTTGAAATGACCGTGATCTGTATATTCGCCTCCTTCTCGATGACCTGACGGGCTGCGCCTAGAGCGGCCCAGAGACCGGCAAAAGCACCACCGACAATTACGATATTTTTCATCACATTTCTTCTTTTACAGGTGTTGAAATATCCAACGGTTCATTCAGCCCAGTGTCGAATGGCACTAAGATAAGTCCAACAGATTGAAAATACAGGGAAAGGGCTAGCAT
>JBDLIZ010000743.1:0-2875 GCA_039714615.1 Pseudomonadota bacterium
AAAGTGGTAAGCTGTGCCACTGAAACAAAGCGTAGAATGGAGGCGTCTATGAAACGGATTGAATCGGAGTGTCGATGCGGGATCAGGCCATTACGAAGATATAAAACGACCCTGGCGGTGCGTGGGAAACGACACCCTACCAACATGTGATACAATTCCTGTACGAAAGGGCGATTTGAGCACTCCAGCTTGCGGCCCATAACAGCTAAAGAGGAGAGTCACGATGTATAGTCAAGTACGTTCATTGGCGATTCCCGCCGAATTCTTCTATTGCCCTCATTTTTGCCTTCGCTATCTTTGCGTGCTTTCAAAGGGCTAAGACACAGTAGCTACAATTCACTTCATCATATAATGGACTGACCCACCTCACGGGTTCGGGGGATTTGATCATTCAGCTTGCGGCCCCGGGCATGATGCCAAAGCCGCTAAAGAGGAGAACCACCATGACCTACCTGTACGCCTATGGGCGCTGTTTTTCTTATCCCCTAGCATCATTCCCACCCAGAGCTTCGCGCCACCCAGGTCCAGCTAAGCGCGTTGCATCGATTGTTGTACAACGCTTCCTCTATACCCTGTCCGGGACAGAAGGAGCCGCCCGATGAGCAGAGATTTCAAGTTGTACCATGAGATTATGTGCACCCGAATGGGTTTTCGTCCGGAAGAGATCGACAATCCACAGTGGCTGGAGGGTATAGAACGGCAAGAGGAGATACGCCGGAAAGGCCTGGAGGCGCTCGATCGGGCAGTGGAGGGCCAAGGCTGCCTAGGCTGGGATCTTCCAAGGCCCTACTTTCGCTGTTACTCGTACGTCGAGCGCCCCCACCGCGACGAATATACGTTCAAGGCGTTTGACGACGTCATGGCGTTCGCACAACTGTTGAGCATGAGCAACGCCGCCCGCCAGCAATCTAGTGGGCTGGTGAAAGTTCAACACGTACCATCGTGCGCAAAACCACTGGCCTATGTCAACACGCGCCGGTACATGAGAGAACCGTTCAACCTTCCTAAATTCTTTATGGCAGACGAGGGCATGGCTTGTACCAGGCCTGTCACTCTGGACACCATTCGGGGTTTGGTTGAAAAGACGGTGGTGGGCAGTTCGAGCCTGCGGGAACGGCGGCACGAAAAGGAAAAGCAGCGAAGGGAGAAGTTACCGAAGTTCGCGCCGGGCAAGGAGATCCTTATGCCGGGGCTGCCCGAACAGTGGTACGGGTGGCCGATCGCGATCAACCTGAGCTTTGCCCTGAAACCTTGGCAATGTGTCTACCGGGAATTGTTCTGGGAGTACACCGCCCGAACCATGGAGGACGCGCTGAAGATGCTCTTTGCCTACAGCAACAGAGGCCTCTATCTTCAGTACGACTTCCAGGCCTGGGAGTTCGATACGGATATCAACTGGTATGTCGATTGGCCACTGCGCAGACGCGGTAAGGAGGATGCGATCTACCGTCGACCGGGGACCGGTAATGTCATCCCTTTGGTTGACCATGACATTCGAGACGACACGATCTTTGAGGTCTACAACAAATCGACCGATAGCGCGGGCCATAGCCAGGTCTTCCGTCTGCGTGTCGGGGGTGCAACGCGCAAGGAGACCGTGGAGAACTGGGTGCAGGCGGCTAAGGTCATCAGGAGGAGATGTCCATGACGCACATCAATTCTTAATCTGATAGCTGATGCCAGATTGTGAATGACTGCAGCCGGCCAACTCCGGTCATTCAGATTAGTGATTATTTCGTCTTTCTGAAGGGTGGACACCGCTTTAGCTACTAACGGATGTTCCGGCGCGGTGCTCGTACCATCCGCGCGTGTTGTTTGCAATTTTGACCACGGATAACATTACGGGCACTTCTACTAACACACCTACGACGGTCGCGAGCGCAGCTCCTGAGTCAAAACCAAACAACACAATGGCAGTGGCCACGGCTAGTTCAAAAAAGTTGCTAGCCCCAATCAGCGCTGAGGGTGCGGCAACACAGTGCGCAACACCCAAGCTCCTATTCAGTAAATACGCCAATCCCGAATTGAAATAGACCTGTATCAGGATCGGCGAGGCCAGCATCAAGATAATCAATGGTTGGCTCAAAATCTGATCACCCTGAAAGCCAAACAGTAAAACCAAGGTCGCCAGCAACGCCCCTAGCGATACCGGGTGCATCATCTCCAATACACCTTTCAAATGAGATTCACCCCCGTCGGCCAGCAGATGCCTACGACACCACTGCGCAAATGCAACCGGGATGACAATATAGAGCAACACCGACAGAAAAAGTGTTGCCCAAGGCACAGTGATTGCCGACAGCCCAAGCAGCAGACCCACAATCGGTGCGAAAGCGAAGATCATGATTGTGTCATTGAGTGCCACTTGGGTAAGCGTAAAGTGTGGCTCACCATCCGATAGGTGACTCCATACAAACACCATGGCCGTACAGGGTGCCGCTGCCAGTATGATAAGTCCTGCGATATAAGAGTCTATTTGTTCGGCTGGTAGGTATGGGGCGAAGATGCCACGAATAAAAATCCAGCCAAGCAACGCCATTGAGAATGGTTTTACGACCCAATTGACGAATAACGTCACACCGACACCTTTCCAATGTTCCTTAACATGATGCAAGGCCGCAAAATCAATTTTAAGGAGCATGGGCACAATCATCAGCCAAATCAAAATAGCTACCGGAAGATTCACCTGTGCCACTTCCATACGACCAATCAGCCGAAAGGGTTCTGAAATAAAATGTCCAAGTGCAATACCGGCAATGATGCAAAGAAGTACCCACATTGTTGGACGAAGCCGCTACGCGGAGAAAGGCCTCGACGTCTGATTCAATCTAAAATGTAACCTCAGGCCTTCGAAACGAGGGGGCATTCATCCACG